>JAVCBV010000150.1:0-6094 GCA_037917695.1 Thermoproteota archaeon
GCAGTATTTGGCTCCCTGCATCCAAGCAGTCTGGCCCGTGCCAACGAATGTCGCCTTGATTCCCCGCTCGTTCAGAGCCTCCGTGATCATTATGGCAGTGGTTCTCTTGCCTACAGCTGAGTCAGTGCCCAGCACGGCTACCACCAGGGCCTTGACCTCATTTATGACCCCCCGGAACGGGATCTTCAAGTCTCTGAACATCTTCCTCACATCTACGATCTCTGCCCCCGTGGCTCTGGCTATTCTCGCAAGTTCAGGGTCGTCGCTCAGAAACTCGTGCAGTCCGGAGACCACGTCCATGCTCAGTTCCAGCGCGCGTCTGACGACTGCTCTGTACCCCGGCGGCAGTCTGCCCCCGACCGTGGCAGCCCCAACGATTAGAACCTGAGCGTCCACGCTACTGAGAGCCTCGTCTAGGGAGCGATAGATCATTATCCCGTTCGGTTTGCCGTCAATGAGTTCTCCAGCATCCCTGCCTGCCGTGTGACTATCTATCACGCCCACTATCTCATACCTCTTGCAGTAGCGCACCAGACCGTGGGCTGTTTTCCCGTCTGTGGTGCTGAAGACTCCCTCAGCCAGTACCAGCGCTCTCTTAACCACTCTTCGGGCCTCCCGTTATGATGAGCACCCTCACCTCTCTCTCGCTGGCTGGCGGTCTCTTCAGGGCAGCCAGCAGAACCGAGGCTGAAGCAGGGAGCGCCTCGACGCCCTCGAGCAGTCTCAGCATCCTGCTCGCCACGACCATATCCCAGTCGCTGAAGCCGAGCACCTCTCCCCAACTCTCCAGAACCGCCTCAAGCGCCTGCTGGCCCTCGTATGAGTGATAACTCACCAGCGGTTCGTTTACAGGAGTCTCCACAATCTCCTCCGGCCGGAGATCCGACACTTTGCTCAGGCCCATCTCAAATGCCCTCAAGACGGGATTCCCGCTCCTCGTGGTTACCCCCACAATCCTGGGGAGCTTGTCTGCCCTGCCCAGCGTCAGCAGTCGGCGAAAACCCAGCCAGACACCCGCCAGGGTGGTTCCGTTCCCGACGGGCAGGTAGACCTCGTCGGGGACAGTCCCCAGCTGGTCCACGATCTCATAAGCGATGCTGGCGTAGGCGACCATGGAGAGGTACCCGCCTAGCCCTCCTGGATTGGCGTCGTGCCAGCCGTTCTTTCTGGCTGCTAGAGCGCTGGCCCTGACGGCGTCCTCGTAATGCCCTGGGACTGGCACAATCTCCGCACCATGAGAGATCATCTCGCTGACTCTCTCCCCCGAGTATCCCGCGGGGATGTAGATGACGGCCCTTAGCCCCATTTTCTGAGCGTAGAACGCCAGCGCAGCGCCGTAATTCCCACACGTACCCGCAGTCACCGTGTCTTTGCTGGAGTTAATCGCGAACGCAATGTTCATCAAAGCTGCCCTGTCCTTGTGCGTTCCTGTTGGGTTTGCGGACTCCAACTTCAGGTGAACCTCGCTGCACACCAGCTCGCTCAGGGACACGGCCCGGAGGAGAGGGGTCTTCGTCTGTAGCCCCGAAAAAGTCTCCTCCAGCGTGCTCAACGAGATGGAGGCCTGAACTTGGGCCCTTTCAGCCACCTACCTATTGCCTCCCTAAGGAGGCTCGTGAAACCTCTAACCCGTATTTAAAATAGCATGTTTAAACTTATCTCCCTATCACGACATATCTAAAAAACTATATCGAGCAGGAAGGTACGCGACTCAGCTAGAGCATCGAAAACTCTGCAAACGTTAACTTTGTGCCTGCAATTGCAGAATCGCTCCTGGTGCTTATTCAGCCATTCTGCGGCCAGAGAATGGTTATCTGGATTGGCCTCCTGGGGGCCTACGAGGTCCATCGAGACCTTCCACGACCTTTCTCTCACAACTCTAGCGTAACTCATCTCTCGGGGAGAGGCGGCCTCTACCTGGCGTTGCTTTAAGGCTCGGCCATGACCGTTGTCTGGTAAGGAACTTACAACAGTTCTATCCGATCTAGGGGACCTTTTCGCGCGAAAAGAGGAAAGTCGTGGTAGAGGCGGATGAGAGGCCGTCAGTCGGGACAAGACCAGAGACCTGATCTCACGCCAGGAAGGCAACCTCCTGATGCGCGTGGGATCTCTATGACTTCCACCGCTCCTGGCTTTGATTCGTCGTTAGGTAGCCCAGTCTGCTCATTACCTCTTCAGCCACCATCTCGCTGAATATCTTGAACATAGTCGCTATGCACCCGAGTATGATGATCAGGTAACCTATGATCGCGATTATGAGGCCGCCAACGCTAGCAGTGAGGGCCCCGAAATTCACAGTGGGCTGGCCCGTGATGGGATCTATTGTGAAGAGGCCTCCCGCTCCCGCCGCCATGGATGCAATGCCGATGGAGAGGACTATTCCTCCTATGATCACCCAGCCTAGGAGGAACAACACGTACACGAAGGCAGCCTTGAAGGCTCGCCCCCAAGTGACCATATTGCAGCGTGGCTGTGCCAGCTTAAAGAGGTTTGTTTCACCGAGCTGAATGAATCAGAATTTTTTACTATTGTTATGAGTTCTCAACTCAACTCTAAGCCTCCTTTCTAAGCGAGCCAATTGGACAACTCACTTCTTCCCCTTGAGCACTTCTATCAGGATTACCGCGAGGAAGGCTATCGCGGCCCAGCGCAGGTTCCCCGTGAGCCAGTACACCAGGAAGCCGACGACCCCAGGGATCAGGAGCATCAGTATGGCCTTCAGGATTAGGACCACTATGATCAGACCCACAAGTATTATGACCAGCGTGAGGATCTGCTGTATGACGCTTGGGTCCACGGGATCTGTAATCTCCAAGTTTTGCTATTAAAGCGACTCGTCAGGTGGCTCGAGTAACCCGCGCCAGCCCCCGGCAATCCCGCCAAAAAGGTTGTAGAGGGGGCTAGATGTACCTCCCCCCACTACGTGGTCGGGAGGCTCGGTTGGGAGCGGCCGATTGGCAAAGGCCCCTGTGAGGTTCCACCAGAAGTCGACCTGGCGCGAAGCGCGAGAGTGGCTCTCTCAAGTGACTTCGTGATCTCCTCAACACGAGTTATGAGCGCTCTTTTTACCGAGGGGTAGACACAATTCTCGGTGAGTAGCGATTTCACGGGTCAAGCTCAAGTCAATTTACCACTCCCCACACGCCCATCCTCAGCGTCTGCTCGTAGTAACGCCGACCCTACAAGCGGCGGTGCGGGAGAATCATCTAACATCGGCTGTAATAGCCCTGATATTCTTCTTCGGAGTTGTACTCCTGCTGCTTCGGGCAATGAGGGCCCGCAGAGCCAAGGGTCAGTGAGCCACCAGTCGCTGACATTACCTTCGCGCGGTGTGCGGGAGTACCCAAGACGCTAGGGCACCCTTACTGCTTGGCTTAGTATCGGCCAGTAGATCGCGTTGGCGACAGTCGCCTTGAGCGCAAAGTCTAGGGCTATGCACACGAGCGCCAGAGCGAGCTGTTTCTTTACATCCCTCAAGCTCAGCTCAGTCAGCTTGAGGAGCCTGAGGAGCGGTATGGAGAGGACGACCCCCAGGTTGACGTATCCCACCACTCTGATTATAGCGTAGATGGGCCAGCCAAAGATCAGCGGGACCCACAGCTTGCCAGGCTGAGCGTGGATTAGGAGGCATCCGACGTAGTAGTTCATGTAGTTCAGCAGGAACGACCCCAAGAATAGCCCTAGTATCCCGGCGCTGATCAGGGACAGCGCGGAGAACATGGCGATCTCCCTGAGCTTCGGGGCGATGAAGAGCCTTGGATCGCCTTCAGGACCGGCGCCCGTCCTTATCCAATCGAACATCTCCTGCCTGTAGGCCTCGCCGTGCAGCACCAGAGAGCCTATTCGCTCCCCCAGTAGTGCGGTAAGCGCTATCATGATAACCGTGGAGGAGAGGGCCCAGAGTAGAACGTGCCTGGCGGCACGCCAGTTCATGCCTGCCTTCAGGTCGGCGAGGTAGAGGGGGTAGATCGCAGCCGTCATGACAGCCGGGAAGAGTATTGGGTGGAGCTTAGCTAGCGCTAGCCCCAGTGCGGTCGAGCCGAACCCCAGAGCGAGAGCAGCCAGGTCTCCCTTCCTTCCTGAGTTCAACTCTGTGAACTTCTCGAGGAGCACGAGGTCGGATCGAATGAGGTCTCTATAACTGTTTGCCTCAGGGCTCCTCTGCTAGGCTCTGCCAGCTGCGTAGAGACCAATCACTCCCGACATGACGAGCAGGCAGGCGAGCCGCTGCTGGAAGCTCAGGCTCTCGCCGAGTAGGATCATGGCGAAGACGACCCCGAAGAGGGCTGAGCTGGCGAATATCACGCTGGTCCTGCCTGCTCCTATGTGATGAAGCGCCGCCGGCATGGCGGCGAGCAGGAGCGCTTCCACCAGGTAGAGCGCCCTCCGACCGGTGAGGGCAGCCCCGAGCAGGGGGGAGGCCCGAGCGAGGAGAAGAGGCTGAGCCGGCGAGCAGGCCCGCGAGCCCCGGCCTCCCCTCGAGGGACCTGCGGGAGGCCATCAGGAGCGCGAGGTCCCAGGAGAGCAGGAGGACCCGGAGGAAGAACTCCTCGTCGCCCAGCGCCCAGAGGCCCGCGCCACCGGAGCCAGAGGATGGGGGGGCCCCCACGGTCGCCAGCCAGAGGAGGAGGACCGGGCGGGGCGGCGCGGGCCTCTGGGCGGCCATCAAGCCCCGGGTGAAGATCCTCAAGAAAAAGTTGATGAGGTAATAGCGACCCGCTAGCCCCTCAGCCACTTCGGCGCTCAGCCGTCGTTGTAGTGCTCGGGGTCGCTTACGGCGTTGTAGAGGTGATCTCCCCATCAAAGACCCAGCTTGGGGCGGGAAGGCCAGAGAGGCCTCCTCCCCGACGGGCCTCTCCACGGCCAGCTTCTCCCTCAGCTCTGGCTCCTCCAGAGACGCGAATCCTCTTCAGGACGCTTTGACAGGGCCAAGCGAATTGAGCAGGTTCTGCCTGCCTCCAGAACCGTAGCAGGCGTGAGAAGACTGAGCCCAGGGCGACCCGGATCAGCCCTGTCCCTCCGACCCTTGGAGGTAGGCTTCGAGCAGTCTCCTGCAGAGTATGTGGATCTCCTTGGCCTGTCTCACCGCTCGCTCTGCTTCCTCCCTGCTTATCACATCGTTCGGTGCGAGAAGGTCTTCCTCCCCGCCGTAGAATGCCAGCTCCCTCTTGGCGGCGAGCGCGGACGAGGCCTCGGCCATGAATTCAACCTTCTCGCCGAACCAGCCTGGGAACCTCTCCCGGTGCTCCAAGAGGACGTCCGAGACGTCGTGAACCTTCGGGTACTCTATCCCGACCAGCTTCAGGGAGGCCTTGAGCGAGAGCTCGACGCACTCCTGACTGAGCCTCAGGGCGTAGGGGTAGTTCCCCTCCTCCAGGGCCTCCTCAGCGTCCTCCAACCTGCTGTAGGCCTGCCTAATGTAAGAAGAGGCCACCCTGACGAGCCTCAAAGTGGGATCACCTCCAGCGGCCTGTAGTCCGGCTTGAGGTCCCAGTACCTCCCCCTCTCACGCCTGACCCTCTTGGCCCCCAGCTCCGCGAGCCTCCTCCTCAGCCGGTCTAGCACTCCTCGGAAGAAGCCCTCGACATCGTAGACCACGACAGAGTCCTCGACCATGTCGAGCATCAGCAGTGGGGTTCTCTCAGCCTCCTCCCTCTTCAGCGGGTAGAGGCTCACCCGCGTGTAGTATCCGCGCCTCCTGAGGAACGCCAACTCGCCCCCCACCTCCCTCTTGACCCTGGTCAGGAGGAACTCGATCCTCTCCCCGAGGCTGCCCCGGAGCGAGTCCGAGACCACGAGGATGTCCACGTCGCTCGTGGGGGATGCCCCGCCCCTCGCGACGGAGCCGTAGACCACGAAGCTCGTCAGGTCGACGAGCCGATCCACCGCCCTGAAGACGTCGTAGATCAGCTGAACGTAGCGCTCCTGCGGTATGCTGATTTTCTCCGCCCTCCCGGAGGCCAGGAGGATCAGGTTCTCCGGGGAGAGCAGCCTGTAGAGCCTGGGCCTGCTCCTCTCGAAGATGAGGAGGGCTCCCCGCTTGTGGAGGTGGTGGGCGATCAGCCTGGCCCTGGAGTCGTCAACGCCGAGAGCC
>JAVCBV010000120.1:0-6035 GCA_037917695.1 Thermoproteota archaeon
GTGTGGGAGGTCGCTAGGGAGGTGATAGGATGAGCGCCGAGCCTGGCGTGATACCGGAGGATCTCCTGCAGAGGATGCTCCCCCCGGACGAAAAGGCCGAGGGCAGAGCAGTCGCAGTGATAGAGTGCCACGAGGAGATACCCTGCGACACCTGCGGGTGGATATGCCCGGTAGGAGCCGTGATCAAGCCGACAATAATCGCTCCTCCCGCCGTTGACTGGGACAAGTGCACGGGCTGCGGAACATGCGTGTTGGCCTGCCCTGGGCTCGCCATCTTCATGGTGAAGCTTGATGGCGAGAGTGCGGAGGTCTCAGTGCCCTACGAGTTCCTCCCGATTCCACAGAAGGGTCAAGTCGTCTGGGCCCTCGACAGGACTGGAAGGAGAGTCGCCAAGGCGGAGGTTCTCAGAGTAGTGACCTCAAAGGACAAGACCTCTATGGTGACGGTGCGCGTTCCGAGAGACTTAGCCCACGTGGTAAGGGCCGTGCTTCCTCCTGGGAGGGATTAGGGATGATTGAGGAGGAGAAGGTCACGATATGCCGGTGCGAGGACGTCACACTCGACGAGATCCTGGAGGCCATAAGGACGCACGGAGTGAGATCCTTGGAGGAACTCAAGCGAATACTGAGGATAGGAATGGGAGCGTGTCAGGGGAGGACGTGCCTTAGGCTTGCCGCTTCACTGCTGGCTAGGGAAATCGGAGTGAGCACAGCGGAGGTCATGAAGACGCTTCCCAGGCCCAGGCCTCCTGTGATCCCCGTGCCCGTGGGCACTCTCTCCAGCGTAGAGCTAGGGGAGGGGAGTGAGGATTGACTAGGCCTCGAGAGAGGTACGACGTTGCCGTGGTTGGAGCTGGCATAATAGGGTGCGCGACGGCCTACTATCTAGCCTCGAGGGGGCTGAGCGTGGCGGTCTTCGACAAGAACTACATAACAGCGGGCTCAACTGGGAGGTGCCCTGGGGGCATAAGGCAGCAGTGGGCTACCGAGGATCACGTAAGGCTGGCCATGAAGAGCGTGGAGATCTTCAAGAATCTGGATCAGGAGCTGGGGGTGGACACAGAGTACAAGCAGGGCGGATACCTGATAATAGCAAAGACCGAGGAGGAGGTCAAGCAGTTCCAGAAGAACATAGTCATGCAGAGGTCGAACGGCCTCCCGGTTGAGTGGCTCGAGCCCGGAGAGATAAACGAGATCGTCCCAGAGCTAGACATTGAGGGTATAGGGGCGCTCGGGGCGGCTTGGAATCCGACGGACGGTTACGCAAATCCCTTCAAGGTGACCTACGGTTATGCAAGGGCAGCAGAGAGGCTTGGCGCCGAGATATTCACATTCACTCCCGTCAAGAGGGTCAGGGTCGTTGAAGGCCAGGTCACTGGGGTCGAGACCGAGAGGGGGTTCGTCAAGGCAGAGTGGGTGGTAAATGCCGCAGGTGCCTGGTCGAGGCAGGTGGCGGAGACTGCAGGAGTGGAACTGCCCAATAGGCCCTACAGACACGAGATTCTTGCAACTGAGCCAATCAAGCCGTTCCTAGGGCCTATGGTGATCTGCTTCCACGACAACGTTTACTTCAGGCAATCTGCGCGAGGATCCATCTTGGGAGGCTGGGGCGACCCTCATGAGAAGCCGGGTTACAACTTCGAATCGAGTCTGAGGTTCCTAGTCAAGATGACTAAGCTGCTGGCCACGTACATTCCGAGGCTCAAGGGGGTTAGAGTGGTGCGGCAGTGGGCGGGGCTCTACGACGTCACTCCAGACGCAAAGCAGATCACAGGGCCCGTTAAGGGGGTAGAGGGATTCATACAGGCGAACGGGTTCAGCGGACACGGCTTCATGATGGGGCCAATAACGTCGAAGCTTGTAGCCCAGCTCATAGCAGGCGAGCCTCTAGACCTGCCAATAGATCCCTTCCTGCTGGAGAGGTTCGAGAGAGGCGTTGCCGGCGCTGAGGCCGCCGTGGTGGGCTAAGACTTCAAGTACCGCCTTATAGCCCTCAGGAGATCCATCTCAGTGACTATGCCGACGAGTTTGCCGGCGCTGACGACCGGCAAGGCTCCCACACCGGCCTCAGTCGTCCTCCTAAGCGCGGCCATTACGCCAAACTGAGGGCTTACGGTGAGTGGGTTCTCGGACATGACGCGGCTCACAGGCCCGAAGAAGTCGCTAGCCCTAGCTGGATTCTCAGCACATTCAGCGGCCAGAGCGACCAAGTCTCTAGCCGTGACAATCCCTACCAGCTTCCCTGCCTCGTCCACAACGGGGTACCTCCTGAACCCGCCCGCCACCATGCCCCTAACGGCCTGTATGACGGGGTCTTCAGGTCTCAAGGTCTTGACGTCTTTCGTCATTATCTCCTGTACGGTCTCCCGCACTTCTAGGTCTGCCAGCGCTCTCAGGAGGTCGCGTTCAGTTACTATCCCCAAGAGCCTCCCAGTCTCATCTACCACCAGGGCTGCGCCGGCGTCCGACGCTACTACCACGTCGAGAACCTCCTCGAGCGGGGTGTGGGGGTCCACCTTTGCAGGAGGCTCTTTTATCACTCTGTAGAGGGGGATGTTCAACACCTCTACTATGCAGGAAGAATCCGCGTCCCTCCGAATGGCCTTAGAGATCGCTCTAAGTATGTCTTTTGCAGTCACCAGACCGACGACTTCACCCTCATCGACTACGGGGAGCCTCCTGAACCATCCGCGGGTCATTATTTTGGCGGCCTTCGATACGGCGTCCTCCGGTCTTGCTGTGACTACTGAGAGCGTAGCCACCTCTATGGCTCTTTTGGGCAGCTCCGATCCCAAGGGAGAGCCTCTCTACTCATATGTTTAAAGTCTTTACTTTTCGAGTCGAAGACCCCTTGCCGACGCTCCCCGGTCAGGGGAACATAGGCTCGGCTTCCTTTGTCTCTGGATTCCACACTAAGAACTTATCTCCCTTCTTCTCCTTGGGGATTATCAGTAGTCTCCTCCCAGGCTGGCTGAGCGGGACTATGAAGTACTCCTCCACGGTCCCGTCGTTGCCCTTGAGCACAAGCTTGTACTTGTTCTCCGTCCTCTCCAGCGTTTTTGGGTCTCTGTATTCCACTAGGACGAATCTTCCACGTCTGACCAGAGTTCTGACCTCCACCTTCCCCTTCTTGCTGACCGTTAGGACCTCCTCTGGTATGGTCAATTTGCCCCCTTACTAGCAGGCGGACTTAACGATATAACAGTGATCTTAGCAGTCCACGCACTCAGCCAGGGGATCTAGAGCCCTCTGGATGTCCTCCCAAACCTGCTCTATCGGCTTATTGCCGTCGATCTCTCTGAGCACACCCTTCTCTCTGTAGTACCCCAGCAGGGGCTCCGTCTGCTCTCTGTAGACCCTGATCCTGTGCCTCACAACCTCTTCTCTGTCGTCCTCTCTCTGCACGAGCTTTCCCCCGCAGCAATCGCAGACGCCAGGAGACTTTGGAGGATTGAAGTCGAGGTGATAGACCGCCTGGCAACTCTCACAGACTCTGCGTCTCGAGAGCCTCATCACGGCCGTATCCTCCGTCACCCAGAGGTGCAGGGCGGCCGTTATCGGCGTCCCGTCGGCCTCGAGAATCTCGTCCAGAGCCTTGGCCTGAGGTATCGTGCGAGGGAAACCGTCTAGGATGAAACCCCTCCTGCAGTCAGGCCTGTGTATCCTCTCCTTGACGATCTCCACGACGATCTCGTCTGGAACTAAGTCTCCAGCCTCCACGTACCTGCGGACTTTCCTCGCCAGCTCGTCGTCTCTCTTGAGGATCTCCCTGAACATGTCGCCGGTGGATATGTGAGGGATGCCGTACCTGGAAGAGATGCGAGCGGCTTGGGTCCCCTTGCCAGCTCCCGGAGGGCCCAAGAGGACCAGCCTCATCTCGAATCACCCCACGGAAGCAGCCACAAGCCTCCCAAGTGGAGTGAGTTCGACGCTCGTTCTCCTGCCAACTCTGGAAACATTCACAAAGCCGAGGGCTTCCAGCCCCGGGGTTCTCTCGGAGCCCCTTATGTGGTAGCTGAGCAGGGCCCTGCTCATTCCAGTCCTCTTTGAGAGCTTCTCTAGGCCCTCTACTCTCCCCCCTGCCTCCCAAAGAGCGGCCAGTATGCTGAGCTTCTCTTCGCTGAGACCTACCCTCAACCCTGAAGGAGGAGTCGGGAGGGGAACTATCTGGCCTCCAATAACGTCGAAACAGGGGAGCCCGTGCGCCATCGCGGCTAGCAGCCCAGAGACAGCCTGGACCTTGTCTGCTGCTCCAATGTTGACCTCTATGGAGGCGTACTCCTCGCAGAGTTCCCTGATGGCCTCTCTCATAATTATCGCCATCTGTTCTGGGCTCGCATCGTCCTCATAGGGAACCAGCCTTATGGGAAGGTTCAGGAAGGCGCTCAGGACGTCTGACTGAGCAGAGACCTCTTCCATCTCTCCCCGCCTAAAGATCAAGACGAGCCCGTGGACCTGCCTCTCTCTGAGAGCGGCGGTAAGAGCTTCAGTGAAGCTTCCTGAGACTAGAGCAAGCTGGCAAACCCTATCTCTAGGCAAGAGACCCCCACTCGGCGACTCGCAGACAATTTAAAAGCTCTCTGCATGAAAGTCAAGCAAATCCCTTGTGCTGATCTTAAGCACACAAGCGAGGTTGATTCTGGATCTAGGCCACGCCTTGCTATCTCAAAATCGCTTCTGCGAATCAGCGATCGCACGAATGACCGTAGAGGAACAATCAATTGAGCTACGGTCGATTGCTCCTTCTCGTGTGTGATAAGCGCAGTCACATCTGCGGCTTGGGCCATAACCGGTAAATATAGGCAAGAGGTTATCGGCTCGGTGAGTTGGTTGGCTGAGGCAGAGACTCGCGGAGAACTGGTCTTCAGGGACGTTAACTCTCTGAGCCAGCTGATATCAAAAATCTCAAAAGTCGACGTCGCCTGGAGGTGGCTCTCCAGCCTGCGCGAGTCTGGCAGGGCCGATACGCTTGACATCGACGCAGTGGTGTTCGAGGAGGCTGTTGTGGACGAGGAAGGCAGGGTCCACGTTAAGTTCTCGGGGCGAGAGGACTGGCCCGCTCCTGCAGCGCCTCCGGACGAGAATCCAGTCGATTGGCTCAAGTCGATAACGGCTGCCGGCGTCTGGGAGTCCGAGATCTCTAAGTCGCTGGACTCGTGGGGCGACGAGTCAATCCTGATATTCTACACGGCTGACTACATCAAGAAGAGAAGGCAGGAACTGCTGTCATGGTGGATGGACGCTCTAGGGGACGTCATGGGAGGCCTATGAGAACTGGACAACTGAGATTTGCTTTAGCGGCAGGCCTACTGCTGCTGACGGCTCTGTCACCAATCTCAATTCAACAGACTCCACAGTGGGAGTCCGAAGTTTCAATCGCTGTCCCCGCGGTCACTACAGCAGGCGAGGGAGTCCTCAGCAGGCTCACAGTGAGAGTGGTGAGGCCAGGCACCGGGAAGGTGTACTTCTCGGCGGACCCTCTGACTCAGCTTGACACGCAGTCTGCGGCCAGAACCGCCGCCCTGGTGGCGTGCTCCCTCTTGGGAGTCAGCCCAGACGAGTTCGACTTCTACGTGAGCATGGAGTCAGATAGCATGGTGGTAGGCGGACCCAGCGCGGGGGCCGCCATGGCTGTCGCGATGGTGGCCGCTATGGCAAACCTCACGCTCGACAGGTCCGTTGTGATGACGGGTATGGTCAACCCAGATGGCACCGTGGGGCCTGTCGGAGAGATTCCCGCGAAGCTCACGGCCGCTGCAGCTGGGGGAGCCAGGCTCTTTCTCATCCCCGCCGGTCAAGAGGTCGTTATAGAGAGCAGGATCGTCGAGGAGCCGGGCCCCTTCTGGATCACCCGGAGGGTTGTGCGGGAAAGGGTCAACGTAACTGAGCTCGGATTGAGCCTCGGCGTTAGCGTGAAGCCCGTGATGACCATCAGAGAGGCTGTCGAGGCCTTCACTGGGTGGCGGATACCTCTGAAGGAGGTAGAGGGAATCTCTCTCGACCCCAACGTAGCAGAGGTGATCTCTAAGTGGATG
>JAVCBV010000119.1:0-5897 GCA_037917695.1 Thermoproteota archaeon
GGGAGTGAAGCCGGGAGACATCCGGAGGGTCAGCCCGTCTTACGACGAGCCCGGAATTCCGATGAAGATCGTCGGGATACTGGCGCCGACTGGCGGAGTGGCCGACGTGGCGGTCTACATGGAGCTCCCCGTACTCCAAGGGATGCTGGGAAAGGAGGGCAGGATCTCGATGGTCGTGGTCAGACTCAAGGATCCCAGGTTGGCGGAGCAGTTCAAGAGGAGGGTCGAGGCGAGGTATCCGGACCTGGAGGTGGTGGACACGAAGCAGATAGCGGAGAACGTGGGGAGAGTGCTGGACATGCTGAACAGCATGCTGCTGGCCATTGGCGGCATATCACTCTTGGTGGGCGGCCTCGGGGTCATGAATACCACCATGGTCTCCGTGCTCGAGAGGACGAGGGAGATAGGCGTCATGAAGGCGATTGGAGCCAAGAAGAGTCACGTCCTGACGATATTCCTTACTGAGGCGTTCCTGCTGGGAACAATGGGTGGCGTGATTGGCGTCCTGGGTGGAGTGATCCTGGCCAAGGCTGCGAGCACGCTGATACCAAAGCTGGTCGGATTCCCCCTGACGGCCAAGCTAACGTGGTGGTTGATGGTAAGTCCGGTGTTCCTGGCCGGAGCCTTGGGAGTTGTGGCTGGCTTCTACCCCTCCTGGAGGGGCGCCAGCGTGAGCCCCCTGGAGGCGATAAGGTATGAGTGAGGTGGCCGTTGAACTTGTAGAAGTCAGCAAGGTGTACAAGATCGGCGTGCAAGAGGTCAGGGCGCTCGATAACGCCTCCCTGAGGGTAGAGAGGGGGGAGTTCACGGCGATCATGGGGCCTTCCGGCTCGGGCAAGACGACGCTGCTAAGCGTGATGGGGTGCCTCGTCAGGCCCACCTCAGGGAGAGTCCTAATCGGGGGAGTCGATGTCACCGAACTGAGCGAGGACGAGCTCGCCGCTTTCAGGGCCAGGAAGATAGGGTTCGTCTTTCAGTTCTTCAACCTGATAAGCACTCTGACCGCTCTCGAGAACGTCATGCTGCCGATGGTGTTCGCGGGAGGCATCCCGGAGTGGGAGATGAGGGCTAGGGCCATGGAACTATTAGAGGCTGTGGGGCTGGCGGACAGAGCGCACCACCGGCCCTCAGAGCTGTCTGGCGGGGAGCAGCAGAGGGTGGCTATAGCGAGGGCTCTCGCAAACGACCCAGAGATGGTGCTGGCAGACGAGCCCACGGGGAACCTCGATAGCGCCACCGGAGAGGAAGTGATGGATCTCATGGAGGGCCTCAACAGATCGCTGGGCAAGACTTTCGTCATAGTGACGCACGATCCAGCCGTTGCTAAGAGGACCAGGAGGGTTCTCTATATGAAGGATGGCAGGGTGTACGAGTCGCCCCCTGAGGAGATCCTGCGGAGGGAGGAGGTATCTCCCGAGAAGAGGAGGCAGAAGCTCACGCTCCTCCTCGAGGAGGTGAGGAGGCTAAAGTCTGAGGTGACCAGGGTCTCACCAGACGCCAGGCTGGCGGAGCTGTGGGAGCTGGCAGCGGGCCTGAGGATGGGCATAGCCAGGATAAGGAGGGAGCTGAGCAGGATATGAGGATCCGAACCCTATTAGTGCCGTTCTCCCTCTTGATCCTCACTCTACCGCCAGCAAATGTGGCCACGCTCCAGCCCTCTGGCACGAAGTCGGAGACCATCTACTACAAGACGTCTCCGCTGGGGGACCTGACCTCAGGGTCTGTGGAGGTCCTCCTGAGGGTGGGAGGCTCTGGAGAGAGCGTTATGATTGTGGACAGGGTGTACATGGCTGATGCGGGTTCTGTGTCGCCGCTCCTTGGAAGCCCACCTCCCAGCCGAGTAGAGAGCTTCTACGGACACGTAATTCTGTACTGGGATGGCGTTCAGCTCACCCCAGAGGTCGAGATCAGGTACACGGCTCAGACGGGCTCGCCTCCCCCCCTCCAGGTCAACCTCACGATACTCGTCAACGGAGAGCCAGCCTCCCTGATAGAGTTCAACGGAGATTACTTCTTGGAAATAAATCGCGGGGACTCGCTAAACCTCACCTTCACGCTCTCTAACGTCAGACACCCAGTCAGGACATCCGTAGGCGAGGGGAGGCCGCCCCTGGTCTACACCCTGCAGGTGGGCCTCCCCAAGTCCCACTTCTCCGAGCCCACGGGCTCGCCGGAGCCCTCGATGACCCTGCCCACGACGGACGACTGGGTGCTGTCTTGGACGGGCGTGCTGTGGGACGAACCCGCGGTCGTGAGCCTCTCCGCCAAGGTCAGGCCAACGGCTACAGAGGGCTTCATCGAGCTCCCGGCTGTTACGGTCCAGGCAAGCCTAGATGCTGACACGATCGCTGAACAGCTGAGAGAGGCTGTGGAGAGTTATCGAGATGCTCTCGAAGCTCTGAAGGAGATGAACGAAACGCTGTCCGATGCTGTTAGCGGGATGGAGGCCATGGCCAACTGGCTGGGTGAGGGGAGGGCCAGAGTTCTCAAGGCCAGCGATGGGCTCCTAAAGCTTGCTGATGCGCTCGAATCGGCCTCAGAGGCCGCCTCGGCGGCCTCTGAGGCCGCCGAGGGTGCCGCGCGAAGTGTGGAGCACACGGTCTCTGAGGCTCAGAGAGCTCTGGCATTCTTAGATTCCGTGGAAAAGTCCCTAGAGGAGTTCTACGAGTCTTACGAGAACTTAACCCAGGCCCTGCACGAGCTGCTCGAGCAGATGGGGATATCCTTCAACCTGACCCCGCCGGTGGGAGCGCTCCCCCCACTGGTCCTGGAGAGCATCAGATCTCAGCTCACCGCGGCCATAGCTAGAGGGCAGTCTGCAGCCGACATGCTGCACGGACTGGCGTACGCCATGGAGAACGCGAGCGCGTCAGCTGAGGTGGCTGCAGAGCAGGCTAGAGTGGCTGCAGACGAATTAGAGAGTCTAGGCCATGCTCTGGCGATGGCCGAGTATGCAGCCAGGAGTGGAATCGAGTCAGCGCAAGCCGGTCTAGCTCAGCTTGAGGAGCGCATAGCAGAGGCAGAGAGAGAGCTCGAGAGGGCGATGCTCAGGGCAGAGCTTGCCTCGTATTACGAGCCGCTGACAGGGGTTTGCGAGCTGAATGAAGGCGAGCACGCTCTGCTGGTAGCCAAACCGGGACTAACGGAACTGGAGGGCCAGTGGGCTCTGGAGTCGCTCTCGCTTGCGAGCAACTCGAGCACGAGAATTCTCGGAGTGGCTATACCCCTACCCTGCTCGCAGGGTCCGCCCAAGGTCGAGCTAATGCAGGAGGGGTCGTGGAGAGAGTGCGGAATTAACGAATTGGCGAGCGTCGGCGTGCTGTACTTTCCCGACTCGTGCGCCGTCTACATACGCACAGACGCCAACGTCACCGACGGAAGGGTCAACCTCGCGATAGGAGGAATGCCCCTCAGACTCCTGCTCTCTGAAGCAGTGGAGAGAGATGCTCTACTGGACCCATCAATAGGCCTCGAGCTTGAGACCGACTCTAGAGTGGTGATAAAGCTCGGCCTACCTACCTTATCCGTGGACATGCCTGTTCGCCGAGAGGAGGAGCCCTCCCAGGCGCAGACGCCACCCCCGCCCGAGGAGGCTGCCAGCGGGTGGAGGGGGCTCTACCTGATCAGCGCGGTGATTGCGGCGATGTGCACCGTGGCGCTCTACAGAGTGCACCGCCAGAGATCCGAGGAGAAGGCGGCTCTACTGGCTAGGATATCAGAGATGGCGGCTCAACTAGATGCTCTTGAGTCAGAGCTGATGGAGAGACTAGGCGAAGTTGCCGGGGAGAAATAGCATTTGGCAACAGAGGATGTGTGAGTCTTTTAACGTAAATGTCCCCTAGTGCCTTGGCAATTGCGCGCTCTAGGGGACGGCCTTTGGCGGGAGATTTGGAGGAAGCGAGGGGAAGAGCGGTCGAGGAGATGCTCGCAGCCGGCTTCATAATGGGCGGAAGGGCTACCTTCGACATACTGGCGCGGCTCATGGCTGGAAAGATCAAGGGGGACTGGAGGCAGGCTTTCTACAAGGATCCCAAGAAGTTCTACAAGGCCCTGGTCCAGGCGGTCGGCGGCGAGGCAATGGCGTACGCTTTACTCCATATGGCCACTAAGAGGCTGAGAGACTTGGGCATCCAGGTCGGGGGGGCGGAGATGATCGACGCTCTGAAAAAGGGGGACAAGGCAAAGCTCCTAAGGATTGTCGACGAGCTGGCTGTTGCCCTCGAGCTCGTCTAGGCGATGACGAGATCTATCTTCACTCCCTTGGGCGGGGGGGCCATCAGGCCAGGCTTCTCAACAACGACCCTGACTATCGGCATGGCCTCACTGAAGTACCTCTTGGCCCACTCCTCGAATAACACTCCAAGCTCCTGGTCTGGAGCCCTTATAGTCACGCTCACGACCTCAGTCTTCAGTATGCGGAACCTTTCGAAGAACTCGTCGAGGAGGCCCCGTAGGTCGGCTATCTGCTCTGAGACGGTCTCGCCCCAGGGGGTTAGCCCCTCTATGTAGAGCACGCCGCCCTCGGTTCTTATCTCCGCATTCCTGTCGCCCCTCAGCATCTCAAGGAACAGCTGCTGCTCCACCATCCGCCTTCGTCTCTCCTCTATCCTCTTGATCACGGCTCTGTCACCCAGCATCGTTCCTATCCTAGAGAAGAGGGTGTAGGTCGCCACGGTGGCTACCGCCCAAGCTGCGAAGCTCTTCCACAACAGACCCTTGACGGACTCGAGCGAAGGTACGGTCTCCGGCCTGTTGACCCACCCAAGCATCTTCCACATTAGATACCCGAACCAGAAGCCCGTGGTGATAGCTACACCCAGCTGAGCCAGCTGGGTCCTATACTTCTCTCTAGTCTCCTCGAAGAGCTCGTACCTATCAATAGGCTTCTCATACGCTTCGACGACCATGTCCAAGTATACGACTCGCTCGAGTGACGTTAAAACCTTGCCCCTCTCCAGTGGGCTAGATGGGCTCCCGCGAGGATCTCAGGATAATTGCCGTCGCATCTCCAATAGGTCCAGACGCTAGGGCTTTTGTAGATGAGTCAGTCTCCTTCGCACTGAAGTCTGCAGAGAGTACAGGGTTAAAGGCCTCCTTTGAGGGAATCCTTACCGAACCCCCGAGCGAGGCTCTCGAGGGGGAGGGGTCGCTAGCCATTCTGGTGGTTACTGGAGGGACGGAGTTGACTACACTGCGAGCGGTCTCGAACTGGAGAGGAGGTCTGGCTCTTGTAGCCACTCCCCTCGCAAACTCTCTCGCAGCGTCCCTAGAGGCTGCCAGGGCCTTGAGGCGAATGGGGATCTATGTTCGCGTCGTAAAGTCGGCCGGATGGAGCGAGATACCGTGGCGCGAGGTCGTCAGGGCTGCCAGAGCATCGTGGGCGATCCAAAAGCTGTCAAAGTCTAAATTTGGCCTTGTCGATGGCCCATCCAGCTGGCTAGTGGCGAGCCCCCCGGAGCTCGGACCGCTGGGGGAATCAGGAGCCTCGCTAGAGGTTGTGCCGCTCTCAGAACTCCTTATTCGTGCCGAGAGCATGCAACCTAGGCGAGAGGAAGTGGAGAGCATAATTCAGGGGGCAAGAGAACTCAACGTGTCCGATGGGGATGTATTAGACGCTCTCCGCCTGAAAGAGGCCTTATCGAAGCTAGCGGCTGAGAGGAGGTGGTGGGGAGTCACGATAAGGTGTTTTGACCTCCTGCCCAAGGGCGTGACAGCGTGCCTCGCTTCAGCGCTGCTTAACGGACCAGATCTAGTGGTTGGGTGTGAGGGAGACGTACCCTCCCTCCTCTCCATGGCCGTCCTCTGCGCCGTCTCCGGGAGACCAGCTTGGATGGCGAACACAACGGACGTTGGCAGAGACTGGGTGCTCCTCTCGCACTGCACGTTCCCCCTGAGGT
>JAVCBV010000065.1:0-5876 GCA_037917695.1 Thermoproteota archaeon
GGGACGCGCTCTATGGGGACTGGAGGCTTGACCTCGGCTGGGGCGGGTGGGGCTTCTACCTCCTCTGGAGGTGGAGCAGGGGCTTCTGGAGGAGGCGCGGGTTTGGGCGGAGCCTCAGGCTTAGCGACCTCCACTTTAGGCTTCGGAGGGGCTGGAGCTTTTACCTCTCTTGGAGGCTTGACGGCAGCGATGCGGTCTCCAACAAGTCTGACGAGCCCCTCCTCAGCGAGACGTTTGGCAGTCCACGCTCTCCACCTCTCAGGTATCTTTTCTAAGCTGTCTAGCCTCAGCTCACGCTCAGATTCTAGCCTTGAGAGGATGTACTCCTTCCAGTATGGATAGAACTTCTCGGCGTCTGAAACTGCTTCTAAGTACTCCGATAGCTTTCGCCCCACCTCCTTAAGCGGTGCTAGGGCTTTCCTAGCCCGCTCCTCTGGAGCCGTCGATGGGATCTGTAGAGCAGCCCTTACCGTAGCCAGCACAGCGTTGCCCTCAGACACAAGCTTGAGTTGCTCGGACAGGGGCCCTGCCTTTTCCTCAGCGCGTTTGATGAAGATTAGCAACTCCAAGTTATCCTTGATCTCCCTGACGTCCACAAGTACTCTGTCCACATCCTCAGGATCTCTCAACTTCGTACCTGCGCGAATTGAGGACAGCCTGACGGCAAGGGCACCCATCAGAGCTGTGAACGCGTTTGTGTTGAACTCCTCGTCGAGCAGGTCCGCAGCCCTTTCTGCCTCGGGGATCATCGCGAACGTGGTCTCAAGCTCGTTTGATAGCTTCTCCAGCCTCTCGGACTCTGCCGCTAGGTTGGCCAGCGCCTTCTCTTCTACCGCTCTGAGATCAGCCAGGGCTATCTCCAGGCACTCTAAATCCTCTGGAGGGCACCTCCTCTCTATCCTTGCTACCCTGGCCTCGATCCACCTCAGGGAGTCCTCCAAGTACATGGGCTCTATGCCCACCTCACGCAGTCTGTCGATCTTAAGCCTGAGAGACTCTATCTCACCTCTAACTTTGGACAGCTCTGCGGTGAGGGCTGCTCTCACCTCCTTAGACTTGGAGAGGACCGTCTGAATCTCCTTGAGCTCAGAATCGATCCTCTGGGTCTTAATGAGAGAAGTCTCCAAGTCGGCTGGCGTTTGGATTGGAGACTCTAGCAGCTCAGCTATCTCGCCGAGTATTGCCTCAAGCCTAGATGCGATCTCAGAATACCCGCCGCTCTTGGCCGCCTTGAGCAGCTCTCGGGCCTCCGCCTCCATGGACTCGAGCTTCTTGGCAAGAATCGACCTAGCCTCCTCTTCTATGGTCCAAAGGACGGCTTCCAGAGAGTCCATGAGGGACTCAATCTTCGGAGAGTACCTCTTGGCAACGCTCCCCTTTCCGAATGCTTTTCCCAGAACTTTAGCGAGCGGCCCGGGTTTTGAAGCAACATCTTGATCCTGAGATAATTCGTGGACCAGCTCGTCTACCTTCTCCGCTATTTGCGCCAGCCTCGGCGCCAGCTCATCGACCTGAGGGCTGCCCAGGTCGGCCAGCCTCTGCAGAATTCCGTCCCCCCTGGCAGTCATGAGAAGCAGGAGCCCAAGTGCGTCTAGTATGCCGGCGAGTCTGAGATTCTCAAGCATATTCTCAGCGACTTCAGGCGGTATGCCCCTCCTTTGAAGCTCCCTCAGCATGTACTCTCTGTCGACCCCATTGCTTGCCAGATTCCAGCACCTCTCAAGATGGGTTAACCCACCCAGGACTATATTATCCATGACTAAACAGAGTGAATGTCAAAGAAATTCCGGGCCAATCTCGTGGCCCAAGCGTACATCTTCCCGTCCTTCCTTCTAACGCCAACTAGCCCCTCTCGCTTCAGCTTCTTGACGTGTCTGTACGCTGAGGTTCCTCTGATCCTTGCGAGATCAGACAGAAACATTCCTCCCTTCTCCAAGAGGACTGCGAGCGTCTTTAGCTCGGCCCTGCTCAGTTCTGGCTTTGGAGCCAGCTTACCAACAACCTCTTGAAACTCAGGTCGCACAGTCATGTACCAGCCGCTTGGTCTCCTCTCTATCGTTATCGACCGGCCCTGATAGTACGATCTCAGAGAGCTTACCGCCTCAGAGATGAGATCGGTGGATACTCTGGCTATTTTGGCTAGCTCCTCGTCGCTGAGGGGCCTTCCGGATATGAAGAGAGCAGCCTCCACGATTAGCTCAAGGTTCTTCGACACGCTTCACCTCGACTAGTATCTCGTCAAAAAGACTATCTTGGAAAAGGCCAACCTCGCCCTCCACCTCCAAGTGCAACAGAGACATCAGTGCCTCGGCTGCCTCCTCCCTGCTCCTCGCTAGCCTGCTGAACGGGACGACTCCCCCGCTGGACTCCCTCATGAGTTCTAGGAGACGCAGCCTCACTCTCTCGAGGTGCTCAGCCAGACTCAGAGCGATGGCGACGATCCTCGACAATCCCTCCCCAGTCTCTCTCTCAAACTCGCGGGCCCACTTCCTGGCAGACATTATCTCCGAGAGCCTGGGCTTTCTCAGCGGAATCCTCCCGAGAAGTGGTTGAGGCTCTGGCACTGAGAGCTTGATCCTTTCTAGCCTCCTCTGGGGCCTCTGAGGCGTTTGTTTTGTTTCTGGCTTTATCAGAGCCTCTGCAGTCCGCCCGAGTTCTAGCGCTAGCGTGTATAGGGCCCTTGCAGCCTTGGGGAGGTCCCTAGTGCGCCTAAACTCGGCCAAGATGGCCCTGATTCTATCCTTGAGCCTCGCTCCGAGGGAACTCGTCTAGCTTCACCCCCACGATCTTAGACTCTCCGTTCAGCATTCTGACGCCCAGAATAGCATCAGCTTCCTCCAGAGTGTCCTTCTTCAGCGAGATTATTATCACCTGAGCTCCGCGAGCCACCATCTTCTTGAGCAGGGCCGCGTACCTCTTGCAGTTCCTGCCGTCTAGCATCATGTCAGCCTCATCGAAGAAGTACAGGGGGCTTGGTCTGACGCTCTGGAGTGCGTATATGAAGGCGAGGGCGGCTAGAGACTTCTCCCCGCCGGAGAGAGATTCCATGGGAACCTCTCCTTTGTCAGGTAGGTTCACCTCAACGAGCAGCTCCAGCTTGGGCCACGAGCCCACGAGCCTCACACTCCCGCCTCCGCCGAGCATCTCCCTCACGGCCTCGTGGAAGGCGTGAGAGATCTTCTCAGCAGTTTCCGTGATCACCCTGTCCCGTTCTGCCATCAGCTCATCGAGAGCCTTCAGTATGGAGCGTCTCGCTTCTTCGAGCTCATCCAGAGTCCTCGACATTTCCTCCAGTCGCTCCTCCTCCCTCTTCAGCTCATCAAGAACCTGCGGTCCCACTACTGGCAGCGTCCTTAGCTTTGCGGATAGGCTTGCGTACTCCAGCTCGGGATCTTCGGAGTCAGCCGGCTCTACATCGGCCAGCTCCTCCAGCCTAGCCTTTAGCTCGTCCAGCCTCTCGAGAAGCCTTCCCCTCTCCTCGGCTATGGCCCTCATCCTCCTCTCGTAGGCCAGCCTCTCAGCCAGCGCTCTCTCCAGTATCTCCCTGAGTTCGTTTATTCTCTTCCTGACCTTCGCCAGAGCTTCTTCTACCTCCTGCGCTCGATCAGGTGGAGGAAGGGCCTTCAGCCTCTCCTCAAAGTCTCTAATCTTCTCCTGAACTCTCTGCCTCTCCTCAACCAGCTTGGACAGTCTGTCCCTTAGCCTCCTCTCTTGAGCTGGCGACGGGGGTCTAGACACGAGGCTCCCGTCCCTCTCAAGGACCTCTCCCTCAAGGCTGACGAATCTGAACCTCCCAACGTCAGACTTCGGCACGTCTGCCAAGTCTTCGACCAGCACCGCGTTCCCGACTACAACCCCCACGAGATCTTGGTACTCTGGATCAGCCCTGACGAAATCTCTGAGGAGACCTAGGGAGTAGGAGGGAGGCTCAATCCTTGGAGGGGGCTTCAAGATGTCCAGGGGGAGGATCCTCATCCTCCTCCTCAGGTTCTCCCTTCTCAGCGACTTCAGGATCTCCAAGCCCGCCTCCAAAGTCTCGATCACTATGTCGCCAAGTCTGCCGCCTGCTATGGCCCGATAGGCCAGCTCGTAGCCCTCGAGAGGGTGGAGGAGTTCCCCAACAACCCCCACGAATGATGGATGGTTGGTGACGATCCGTGGGGGTTTCTCAACACCAATAGTCGCTAGCAGAGATCTCAGACTCTCCAGCTCAGACTCTATCGACTTTTCTCTCTCCTTTAGTGTTGAGAGGCGTATCTCCAGCATGCTGGCCTCTCTGGCGAGCTTGAGGTCCCCAGAGGACTCCAGCTCCCTGAGCCTAGACTCGGCCGCCTTTATCTCCCGCTGCAGCTCCTGTACCTGAGATTCGCTGAGCGAGGGGGGTGTTGGAGGGCTCAGCTCGCTCAGCCTGCTCTGGACCTCCTCGAGCCTCCTCATCAGCAGGGTCTTCTCGAGGGAGGTCAGCCGCGACTCAAGCCTCGCCCTCTCGGCGTACGCCTCAGCCTTTGCTCTCAGCCTCTCGACCCTCTCCTCCCTCTCCTTTAACAGGACTCTCGCTACCTCGAGTTTCTCCTCCACCTTCTCTAGCTCTCTGAGCGTTGCCGCCCTCTTTTCCTCAAACTCCTGGACTCCGCTTATCTCCAGCAGGATCTCAGCCCTCTCCCTGGGGGTTGACTCTATCACAGCCGTCACCTCGCCCTGCCCCACGAAGTTGTAGCCCTCGGCCCTCAGCCCCAGGTCGGCTAGAGCGTCCCTAACCTCGGAGGCCTGGGCAAGCTTCCCATTGAGTCTGTAGGTAGAGCCTGACTTGGATACCCTCCTCTCCAGCCGCAAAGCCTTCCCGTCTGACTCGAAGACTAGTTCGACCGAGCAGGAGTCGGCCCCCTTCCTGATCAACCCCCTCAAGCCGGAGGACCTGAGCCAGCTCCCCCTGGCCCCCATTGCGAACAGGATGGCCTCCATTATGTTCGATTTTCCTGATCCGTTTGGGCCTGTGATGGCTATGAGGTCGCTGGGAAACTCGATTACGGCTGATTTAAACGACTTGAAGTTCCTCAGCTTTAGCTTTGTGAGCCTCACCGAGTTGCTCAGGTGACCACCCTCCTCCCTGCCTGGGTGATGCGGATGAGACTCCCCTGGGGAGTCTTCTCCACCGAGATCATCCCCGCCTCCTCGAGCCTCCTAGTCCTGCGCCACAGGGTTGTCTTTGGCATGCTGAGGGCCGCCCTCAGCTCGGATAGGTAGGCCTCTCCTCCCATCAGGATCAGCTTCCTGAGGACCGCGATGTCGTCGTACGTCAGTGGAGGCCTTGGAGGCTGAGCCTTACCTTTCTTAGCCTTTAGAGTGAAGATTAGTACTAGGGCCACTACCGCAAGGATCCCGGCTGCGAGAAGAACCATCTGAGCGGCAGAGAGCCCGATCCTCGCGCCGAAGCCGGCCTGTGAGCCAGCAGTCCCTGGGATTGGGATGACGTAGCTCAGCCAAGCGGGGGTCTCTATCAGCACGAGCGTCCGATTGTCGTGTGATGTTACTGCGCTCGGGATCTCAGACATCCCAACCAGTACGGCGCCTCGAGGCAGCCAGACCTCGCACTCTCCCAGGTTTGAACTCACATTTACGGTCCAGACGTCGCCCTCCTTGGACGTGATTTGCTGAGTGACGTAGCTCAGGTTGATCAGTTCTGCTCCGAACGTCTCGACTAGTATGAACCCGTTCGACTCAGTCGCGTTCAGCGGCAACCCCTCTTCGTCGGTGGCCAAGATCATCTCCGCGCCCGGCAGAGAGGGAACCTCCTCGATCAGTCCCCCGTGGGCCGCCCACAGCACGGTTACGTAGGCCCACCCGTCCTCGAAGAGGGTGATTCTACAGGCCTGAGG
>JAVCBV010000080.1:0-5870 GCA_037917695.1 Thermoproteota archaeon
CGTGAAGGTAGATCCTCTCTGCGCTATATGCCTGTCTTCGAGCGTAGTTGAGTTGGTCTCAGTAACCAAACTGAGCAGATCAGAGTCCTTCGCTCTGATAGAAAGAGTGCTCAAGGAGTTCAGGGCAAAGTGGTCAAACGAAGCGGTTCCGGCGGATCTCGGATCGTGGCTCGCGAGGAGGGTTACAGAGCTCTCTGGCGTTGAGGACCCAAAAGGGCTTCTAAAGCGAAGGGCCATGGAGAGCGTGAGGTCCGGGCTCACATCGCTCCTAAGGGAGCGACTTGAGCGGGCCAAGGAGGGTTACCCAAGGTTTAGGGAAGCTGCCCTCCTCTCGGCTGCGGCGAATGCCAGCGAGGTAGGTGTGCAGGATCACCCGATCAATCCAGAAGAGGCGTATCGAGCCATCGTGAAGGCGGCCGCCAGGGGGTTTGCCATAGATCACACGAGAGAGGCCTATGAAGTCCTCAAGAAAGCTAGGAGAGTGACTTTGATGACCGATAACTTGGGAGAATTCCTAGTGGATGCGATGCTGGTGGGTCTGCTGGAGAATATGGGGAAGCGGGTCACGGTTCTCGCCAAGCCCGGCCCCATTCTTGACGACGTAACGGTTCAGGAGGCCTCTGAGATATTGCCGCCGGACGTCAGAGTCGTGCCGTCCTCAACAGTCCCGAGGCTAGGATTCAGGAGGAGAGAGGCCACCGAGGAGGCGTTGAGGGCCATAAACGAGTCGGATCTCGTGATAGCTAAGGGGATGGGGCACTATGAGACCCTCACGGAGCCCGAGGAGAGGTTAGGGATCCCGACGCTCTTGCTGCTGACTGCCAAGTGCAGGCCAGTAGCCAAGTCGATAGGAGTGGAACTCGGGAGCCCCGTGGCCCTGCTGCTGCAGCTGCCTTGAGTCACCTAGTCGTAACTATTGGGTCTACGAGTTCAAACCTCCTGGCATCCACCAGCCCCTTGTTGGTGATCCCCAGGTCTGGGACCGTGGGGAGGGTTACGAACTCGAGCTGCATGAAGGGCGAGTCTAGCGAGCAGCCCAGCTCCAGCCTGACTGTTTCACTTAACCTATCAAGCGAGTTGACGACTTCGCTCGCTGAGGAAAGCGATATCAGACCGCCGAGAGGGAGTGGAAGCTCGGCGATAACTCCGCCAGATCTCACAGCTACGAATCCTCCGCCTATCTCCGCGAGACGGGAGACTGCCCTCAGCATGTCCTCTAGGTCCACACCTACCACGACGATGTTATGGTGATCGTGAGCCACCGAAGAGGCTATCGCGCCTTCAATGAGGCCGAACCCCCTAACGAAAGCCCTACCGACCTGCTTAGTGGCTCTGTGCCTGTCCACAACCGCTATGTGCAGCAGGTCTCTGCTGGGATCAGACGCCAAGAAGCCGTCCTTGACTTTGACCCACTCTCTTGTCTCCCTGTTAATTATCTGGCCTGGAATCACGTTAATGACCCTAACGAGAGCTTCGGAGGTTCCATCTGGCACCTTAATCATGAGGTCCTCCTTGGATAGGTCTGGCGACACCCTGACTGTCTTCAGGGCCCACTCTGGCACCTCTGGGGTCTTGGCAGAGTAGAGCATCATCCCCTCTCTGTAGACTACCCGCCCGTCGAAGACCACTGTGGAGACCTGGAGCGTCCTGAGGTTCTCCACAACGACTACGTCGGCCTTCCTGCCTGGGGCCAGCACTCCAATCTCGTGATCTAGCCTGAAGTGGGTTGCCGTGTTTATCGTAGCCATCTGGAGAGCCTTTATTGGGTCGATTCCGATCTCTATGGCCTTCCTGACGTTGAAGTCGATGTGTCCCTCTCTGAGGATGTCGCTCGGATGCTTGTCATCTGTGCAGAACAGGAGCCCCCGAGTGTCTGCGATCTTGCCCTCCATACCAGCGAGTATGTCCTCTAGGTTCCTCTCCGAGGTTCCCTCTCTTACCATTACGGCGCAGCCCCTCCTGAGCCTCTCCAGCGCCTCTTCCTGCGTGACACACTCGTGATCGTCCCTCAGCCCTGCGGCTAGGCAGGCGTTAAGCTCGCGCCCCAGGAGCCCAGGCATGTGTCCGTTGGTGAGCTTGCTAGAAGACTCAGCCAGCGAGATCTTCTCCAGGTACTCACGCCCAAGGGATAGAACGTGCTGGAAGTTCAGCTCCCCGAGTGAGACTGCTCCCTCCAGACTGAGGAGCGTCTGAGTCTCAGCTATCCCCAAGGACGCTCCAGAGTCCTCCAGACCTGGAGCCGTTGGAACCCTAGACGGAACTTGAACGAAAACCCTCAGAGGGGCCTCTTCGGCCATTGACAGGAGCAGCTGAATCCCCTTGACCCCCATTACGTTGGCGATCTCGTGGGGATCGGCGAGTATAGTAGTCACTCCGCGAGGGACCAGTATCTCGGCCAGCGCCTGGGGAGTGAGCATGGTGCTCTCTATGTGCATGTGAGCATCAATCAGGCCTGGTATCAGATACCGACCGCTAACGTCCAGTCTTCTTTTGCAGGCCACTCCATCGTAGCGGCCGATTCCGACTATCCTGTCGCGATAGACTGCTACGTCGGCCTCAAACGTGGTTCCAGAGTAGACATCCACGACATTCCCGCCGGAGAGTACTAGGTCCAGTGGGATTTCTCCCAGAGCCGCCTGGATGAAGCTAGACTTTACGTCAGGGGGATGCGAGCGGGGGTCCGTTGAGACCACCCGTCGATGTGCTCCGGTCGGCTGAAAATATGTGTGCGTCGAGCTGCTCTATTGCAGAGGCGAGCTGTGGCGGTGAGCTTGAGTGATAACTGGTCCCTCGCTTGACCTTCTGAGCGACCTCCTTTGCAGATTATTCTAGAGGCTGGGCATGAACTCATCCTTTGAGTGGATCGCGAGTATCAGCTCTCTAACGTAGGTTATCGTAGCTTCGATGTCTGCCAGCTTCGCGACGCTCGACGGCGTGTGGATGTACCTGACGGGCACCGAGACCACGCCGGTGGGCACGCCCTTCCTAGTGAGGTGGATCCGGCCAGCGTCGGTTCCGCTCCTGGGGGACAGCTGGAGCTGGTAAGGGACCCCGACCCGCTCGGCAATGTTCACCATGAATTCTAAGACTCGCCTCTGGGTCAGCATGCTCGCGTCCATAACCCTGAGGGCTGGGCCGCTCCCCAGCTTGGTCACGTGCTCGCCCTCCGGCACTCCCGGCGTGTCGGCGGCTATGGTTCCCTCCAGAGCGAAGGCCACCTCTGGGTCTATCCTGTAGGCTGCCACGGTTGCGCCCCTAAGTCCCTGTTCCTCCTGAACCGTGAAGGCAGCGTGCACAGTTGGAGCGTCATCAGGCAGGCTCTTGAGCACCTCCAGCAGCACGAGACATCCGATCCTGTCGTCGAACGCCTTGCCTATCACCAAGTCTCCGCTGGTTTGAAATGGGACGTCGAACGTCACGAAGGAACCTGGCAGAATTCCCATAGACAGGAGTTCCTCCTCTGAGGTCGCTCCAACGTCTATGTAGAGGCTCTTGATCTCTGGCCTCTTCTTCAGCTCCTCTTCGGTCATGACATGCCTGGGCTTGGCCCCAATGACTCCAGGTACGGGTCCCCGCCTGCCGTGGACCAGAACCCTCTGAGCCAGTAGGACGGCAGGGTCCACGCCGCCCAAGGGGATGAAGTTGATGAAGCCGTCCTTCCTCAGGCTCCTGACCATTAGGGCCACTTCATCCATGTGAGCGTCTAGCATCACTCTAACCGGCCTGCTACCCTCCTTGACTGCGATCAAATTTCCCAAGGCATCTACCTCAATCCTATCAACGTGCCCTTCTAACTCGGCAGCTATGATTTCTCTCACCGCGTCCTCCATCCCTGGCGGTCCCGGGGCCAGAGAAAGCTTCTGCAGTAAGTTCACAAGTCTATCGCGCATCTTTCACGCCTTTCACTCCTTGCTAAAAACGATTGGCTCTCGCCGGAGGGTATCTGCGACTCTTGGGCGCTTAACGCGAGAAGTCGCTCAAAAGGAGTGAAGCCTAGCCGGCGCTCTTAAGAGACGCTCCAGTCGTGAATTCGGGCTCCGAGGCCCCTGTCAGCCTGTGCGAAGGGTTTTGACCTCAATTTCAGTCCAAAGAGCCATCAAAAAACCGCGATCTCAAGCCAGTCGCGTGCGTTCTCCGCTATTTCGACAGGTTTATGAGATCCCAGGCCTGAGCTTGGCCGCTGGGGGTGACCCCAATGATCGTGAACCTGAGAGGTAGGGACTTCATCACAACTCAGGAGTGGACGCGAGAGGAGCTAGAGGCCGTCCTCAAGCTGGCAATGGAGCTCAAGGACAAGAAGAGGAAGGAGATACCGCACAGGCTGTTGGAGGGTAAGACCCTGTTCATGCTGTTTTACAACGCCAGCCTCCGCACGCGGAACAGCTTCCAGACCGGCATATTCGAGCTGGGAGGGCAGGGCATATACCTGACGCCCGAGGCCGTCTACACTCCTGCTCTCAAGGGAGAGGAGATCGCTTACAAGACCGAGAGGATCGCGGACGTCGCCAGAGTGCTCAGCAGGTACGGCCACGCCATAGCCATTAGGATCTACGGAGAGCCAGTCAACTGGGTCTACGGCAAGGGAGACATGATAATCAGAGAGTTCGCTCACTGGGCCGACATCCCAGTGATCAACATGGAGGATGACGTCTACCACCCGTGCCAGGCCATGGCCGACGTGATGACCGCCATAGAGTACAAGGGCAGGCTGGAGGGTAAGAAGGTGGTCGTCAGCTGGGCCTACTCTGCTGGCGTGAAGCCTGTCGCCGTCCCTCAGAGCGCCATACTGATCTTCACCAGGTTCGGAGCCGACGTCGTGCTCGCTCACCCGAAGGGTCTCGAGCTGGACCCGAAGATCGTAGAGTGGGCGAAGAAGAACGCGGACGAGTTCGGAGGCAGCTTCGAAATCAGCTACGACATGAACGAGGCGTTCGAGGGTGCCGACATAGTGTACCCCAAGAGCTGGGGGTCCCTGAAGTTCATGCCGCCCAACGTGCCGCAGGTGGACAAGCAGGGCATGATCGAGCTCATGAACAAGTACAAGGACTGGATATGTGACCAGGAGAAGCTCGACAGGGCCAAGAGCGACGTGATCTACATGCACTGCCTGCCGGCCGACAGGGGAATGGAGGTAACTGACGACGTCATAGACGGGCCGCACAGCGTCGTGTTCGACGAGGCCGAGAACAGGCTGCACGTGCAGAAGGCCATCATGGCCTATGTGATGGGGGGCGTGTAGCCCACTCAACCCTCTCCTTTTTGTTCGATCAGTGAGAACTAAAGTCAGAACCGAATGACTGCGTGCGGGAGTTCTCCAACACTTTTTATCGAAGACCTCTGCCAGCTCGGATGTAGGTGCCTCCTTTGGGGGAGGGTAGTGAGGAGACGGAAAACGATCTCTCTGTCTGGCAAGAGTTCTACGCCAGGTGCTTGATGTTCTCAGATCCTGAGTCGGCGAGCGCGATTCAAAGAGCGGAAAGGATGAGGCCTCTGCTGAGGGAACTTCTCGACCCGCCAGGGAGAACGCTCGATCTTGCATGCGGCGCCGGAGTGTACTCCTTTCTGCTCGAGGAGTTGGGGCACGAAGTCGTCGGGTTAGACGCCCTCATCCTCATGATAGAGAGGGCTAGGGAGGTGGCTAGGAAGAGGAAGTCGAGTGTGAAGTTTGAACTCGGCGATGCAAGAAAGCTGCCTTACCCCGATGACAGCTTTGACTACGTTGTCTTTCTCGGAAACAGCCTCCCTCACTTCTCTATTGAGGATGCCTGGTCCATGCTGGGCGAGGTAGCGCGAGTTCTCAAGCCAGGCGGCAAGTTCCTAGCCGAGTACTCGGACTTCATCCGGCTAATGGCTACTGGACAGTACAAGGA
>JAVCBV010000024.1:0-18232 GCA_037917695.1 Thermoproteota archaeon
CATAAGCGATTATACCCCTAGATTCGATTATATCTCTGCTCTCTGCATCCATTTCACCCGATACTATAACCTCACAGTCTCTGAGAACATCTAGCGCCCTAGCAGGGCCCCTGCCCCTCCGAGTGTTGACCCTCAGCTCGATCCTAGTAGGGCTCTTCCCCGTGAGGTCGTATATCGCAAAATACCGAGCCTCATAAAACGGACCACTCTTTACTTCAGAGCCGTCATCCGTGGCTATTGCAACCCTTATGGGCAAAATCCGGGACCTCCCTGCAGCTCCTCTAGACTCGCGAGGCCAAGGGTAACCAAATAAAATGATGTCTCATGTGCTGAGCAGCTCAGAGAGCCTTTTAATCAGCGTAGGAAGCTGGTTGGCCCTCATGGAGATCTCTACAAATTCCCTGTACCCAAAGAACGCTCCCTCGAGGTCTAACATCGCCAGTGAGGAATAAGACATTAGATCTCGTCCCGCTCGGCGAGACCTCAGCGAGACAAAGGCCGCGACTTCGTCCATGTATACGGCTCCAGCCACTTCGGATCTCTGGGTTGCTCGCTCAGCAACCACATGCCTTATCCTCGGGTCGCTCACACGGAGAATATACAGATCTCGCGACTGAAAGAGCGTGTGCTCTTGTGATTCGAGTTCCTGTAGCTGGGCCAATCCCTGCTTGGATAGATCAAGGAGCGTGCGAGAGAGGGGGAAACTCCCGCTCAGAAAGCACTCCGGCGATTCAAAGCACTCCTCCAAGGCTGCGACCCCTAACAGCACTCCGGACTCAGGATCTCCGGCTATGGCTTCTAAGATTATGTTGTATGCCCGTTCAACGAGAGATTGAACCTGATTGCCTGCGGTAACTAAGCTGGAGTCCTCTGGGCACTTAGCGCTAGGCTCTAGACAGCCAAGCAGTGAGACCCAGGCATCTGGCGGTATCTCAGGGCAGAGCGAGCGAGCAACGACCAGCGAGATCATAGAGGAGGGCATCGGTTCTAGGCCCGACAGTAAGGGGTTCAGTCTCAGAACTCTGGCAGGGAACCGGGGTCTCTCGGGATCGTAGTGATCCACCACCAGCACCTGCCCCCAGAGCTGTTCGGCAGCCTGGAGGGGGCCGGCGCCAGTGGGGAGGACGTCAGAGAGTATGAGAGCCGAGTCCTCTGCAAAGGCCTCTTCAACAACCGTCAGTAGCTCCTCTGGGAGTGTTGGACATATTGAAACACCAACTCCTTGCTCAGTTAGCGCCATCTTTAGCAGAGCGGCGGATGCTATTGAGTCAGGCCACGGAGCATATGCTATGAAAGCGCTCTCTACTTCGTCTAGCACCTCTGCCACTATCCTCGCCCATCCTTCAATGGAGCCAGTCTCACTCAATCTCTCTCCACCTCGCTCCAGCGATCGCCAGGAGTATTGCGGAGACCAAGAGGGTCAGCGTTACTGGAATGAGCGGATCTAGCTCTGCCGTCCTTCTACCTTCTATTTCGTTGAGGGCCAATTCTACCTCCTCTAAGCTCTCCTTGGCCTCCGTTAGGCGCCCCTCTTCAATCAGACTCTCTGCAGATCTGAGGGTCTCCTCTAACTCGCTTATACCTTGTGGAGGCGAGACCCAGGGTAGGATCCCTCTCTCCTTCAGGCTCCGAACTCTCCTGCGAAGCTCCGTTAGCTTTGTTATGAGTTCTTCCTTGGAAAGGCTGGGCCCAGAAGTGACCTGCAGCCTCAGCGGATCTCCGGGAATCAGAGAGTTGTTTACGGTGATCAGCGAGGGGACGAGGTACACTCCAGGCTCAGCCCTCACGACGACTTTGATGTAAACCCTTCCCGGGGCCTCGAATGTGATGGTGTTGTTGGCACCGAGCGTGGCGTTTGTCTCCACTACTTCGAATTCGGGCGGCATGAATACCCTGACGAACCCAGGGGGACCGCCAACCTCTAGAGTGAGGTTGAGCGTGTCGCCGCTCGCCGCCGTGGCTGGCCCAACCACGCTGTACAAGTTCGTGAGAAATCCTACAGAGACGTTGACCAGTTCAACTATTTCCTCTGGGCCCCACGGGGCAGTGTACGATACGGCTAACTCAACTTTAGACGTGCCTGGCCTTTCTGCCACGACTGGAAAGCTCAACGTGGCTGTCGTACCCGGTTTTATAGCGTCTAAGGTAACAGAAGTAGTTCCAAGGGACTCAAGTGGTTCCGACGGAACGATCGTCACCACGACGTTGGAGGCAGGGATATTCGAGGTTAGGACCAGCGTTATGTTGAAGGGGACCAGGGGCAGGGCGCCCGCGGGCACTTCTAACCTCCAGATCATAGGGCTCTCTGCCGATACGACGGACAGGGGCTCGCCCGATATCTCAACAACCTCGTTAAAAGCTGGATCTAGGACGACAGCCTTGGGAGTGAATATGAACACTCCTTCAGGAAGATCCAGCCTGAGATCAACGAGGCTAATCGATCCAGGAGCCATTGATTGGTTTAGAGGTTCACTCACCTCAACTGTGGCGGAATCTCTGAGCAGGCCAACCTCTATGAGGAGCACGTCCCTCGGCCCCCTGTTGACCAGCTCAAGCACAACTCTGTTCCTCTCTCCAATGGCGTAAATGTTGGTTCCGTTTAGAGACAGCAGTTGAAGCGGGGGTGAGAATCCAAGTGTGCGCACGGCTGAATAAGCTAAAGTTTCGTTGAGAGAAACCGATAGGGCTAGCTTGCCCGATATCCGTTTTGCAGAATAGGGCGTCATGATCGATATTGGTAGCGCACCGGGTCGTACGTTAGAGAGCTTTGCTGTAACGGTGAGTGGCGGGTTATCGCAGGTTGCCGTAACCAGCAAGTCTCCTGGAGAAGTTGTGGAGAGCTGGAGGGATAGATAGCTCCCGCTCATGAGTGGACCTTCTGGGTACTTGACGGTGACGTCGCTGCTGGGTAAAACGAGCCTTAACGTGTACTCGGCCTGATCTACGATCAGTTTGTAGTCCTTGACTGTTGCGTTAGAGGGAATCGTTAGTAGAACGAGCCACGAATCCCTAGTTCTCCCCTTCACCAAGCGAATAAAATCCTCTTCGGCTAGTTTCATTGCTTGCAGTCCTTGAGCGGGAGAGACTCTTAGCTCTCTATCAAGAGGTATTGACTTTTCGCTAAAGAAGACGTCAATGGTTGCGTTGTTTATCACACGAACTAGAACGGTCGTTCCTAGGTCTGTTATGTTTGAGAGCCACGTGTAATCGCTCACTTCGTGCACCGGCAATGTGACATACTTGCCCAAGGCCTCGCCAGCCAGACGAAACACGTGCAAACCATCTGGAGACAGGAACAGCCACGATTTAGTCTGGTTCTCCCAGACTCCTCGAAGTTCATCTTCGTACTCCGCTAGCTTCAGCCACATGACCCCGTCCCTCTCAGCTAGAGTGAAGTTCTGCTCTCCACCAACGAACCTAGCTACAACGACGGAATCGATGATTACTCCTGGTGGGATTACGAGAACCTCGCCTATTCTTAGCAGGCCCGAGGTCTCGTAAACCCGCCCAATTAGAACGGGCCCTGAGTCTATGTCCGGAGATACCGCCCACAGATCTTCCTCAACCTGAGAGAACGACCATGGAGACGTTATGTAGCCTATTTCGGTCACTTCAATGGATTTCACTCTCAGAACCTCGACTTCGCCGCCCTCCAAATCTGTTTCGACGATGGACGGCTTGTGGTCTAAGACCAGCGAAACTGAACCTCCGGGAGTCGTCTGCAGCAGCAACCCACTATCTTCAGAGTAAGCTAACTCTGTTGAGATTGGCAGCTGCGTGATCAGCAGCAGTAGCAGAAGCGCAAAACTTCGCTCGGTGCGCCCTCTCACAGTCGGCAATAGGGGCTATCAGAAATTTAAAGCGGAGACTTTGCTATGTTACAGTCCATGCTTTCGCTCAGGGTGAGGAGGCTCCCAGTAGAGATTGGGGAGCTGAGAGTTGTCCTCAATAAGGAGGACGCTGAGAAGGCGGGGATCGCGCCCCACGATAGAGTCCGAATAATAAGGCAGAACGGGAGTCATGTGGTAGCGCTAGCGAGCATCTCAGCGTCCCCTGAGGTCGCTCCCCCCGGAGAGATCAGCGTGTTTGCCGACCTCACGAAGAAGCTGCCGGTGGATGAGTGTGAGCCCGTCACTGTTGAAGTAGTGCCTACCCCCCAATCCGCCGGACTCGTTAGGAAGAAGGTTCTTGAGGGGAAATTGACCCCCCAAGAGGTTTCTACTCTGATTAAGGACATTTATGATGGGGTTCTTAGCGACGTGGAGTTAGCTGCCTTCGTAACAGCCTTACAGCTCCACGGCGCGGACATGGATGAAGTAGAAGCTCTAACTAGAGCCATGGCCGAGGTAGGGACGCTCCTTGACTTTGGAGACGTTCTCACAGTGGACAAGCACAGTGTTGGGGGTGTGCCCGGGAACAGCAAGGACGCCCTGCTAATAGTCCCGATAGTCGCTGCCGCGGGGCTCGTGATACCTAAGACTAGCACGAGGGCTATCATGAGTCCTGCTGGCACCGTAGACACGATGGAGGTACTTGCGCCTGTAGATCTAAAGCCGGATGAAATCGTCGAGATCTCAAAGAGGGTCGGTGGTGTCATAGCCTGGGCTGCGAGCGCAAATCTATCACCCGTTGACGGTATTCTGATAGAGAAGGTTGAATACCCGCTGTCCTTGGATCCGGAGAGTCTAATATACGCTTCGATAATGTCTAAGAAGCTGGCGGCTGGCGTTAAGAGGCTCGTCCTAGACATTCCAGTCGGTCCTGAGGCGAAAGTTGAGTCGCTAAAGGATGCCAGAAGGATGGGAAGACACTTCGTCGAGTTGGGCGAGAGATTGAACATAATCACGCAGGTGGCCATATCCTATGGAGGTCAGCCGATTGGGCGTTTCGTAGGGCCGGCTCTAGAGGCGAGGGAGGCTCTCGAGATACTCTCGAGTCGTGGTAAAGGTTCTCGAAGCATAATAGAGAAGTCGCTATCCCTCGCTGGTATTCTGCTGGAGATGGGCGGCGTGGCGCCCGTCGGCTACGGGGAGAAGATGGCAAGAGAGATCTTAGAGAGCGGCAGGGCTTACCAGAAGATGAAAGAGATAATCGAGGCCCAGGGAGGCGATCCTAACATAAAGCCGGAGGACGTTCCCGTCGGAGAGCACAGAGCAGTTCTAACAGCCAAGATGAGTGGATACGTAGTCGCGGTATCGAATAGGGCCATTGTGAGGATAGCTAGGGCCGCGGGCGCCCCGAGGGACAAAGGAGCGGGGGTCCGTATATTCGCAAAGAGAGGAGATAGGGTAGAGGCCGGAGATCCAGTAATAGAGATCTACGCAGAGAGTGAGAGCAAGCTTCAAGCAGCCGTTGAGGTCGCCAAGAGCACAGACCCCGTCAGAGTGGAGGGGATGGTGCTAGAGGTCTTCAGAGATAGAACTATCGGGCGAGAGGTCGTGATCTGAGAGCTACGGGAGAACCCTATCAGGATCCCTCGGGAATAGAGTAGCCTCTCTTATGTTCTTCAACCCAAGCATCTGCTTCACTAGACGCTCTATTCCGATCGCAAATCCTCCGTGGGGCGGAGCACCGTACTTGAAGAACTTGGTGAACCACTCCATCGACTCGGGTCGCAATCCCTTTTCTTCAATCTGAGCGACAAGAACGTCGTATCGGTGTTCTCTCTGTCCTCCAGAGCTAAGTTCTAACCCCCTGCAGAGCAGGTCCACGCTCCTGGCCCAGGGAGGCTCTGCCTTCATGACGTAGAAGGGCTTGGCCTCGAAGGGGAATCGGTTGACGAAGAAGAAATCGGAGCCGTACTCTTCTTTCACATACCGCCACAGCAGCTCCTCGGACTCGGTGTCGTAGTCGCTGCCGTACGGAATCTCCTTCCCGAACTCCGCTAGGATTTCATAGATCTTGGGGAACCTAAGCTCTGGGAATGGTGTCTTGGGAACCTCTAGTTCAACATTCAGCAATTCTAGCTCCTTAGATCTCTCCTCTAGAACCCTCTTTATTCCAGAGACGACGACTTGCTCTTCTACCCGCATGACATCGGTTTCATCGGAGATGAAAGCCATCTCGACCGCCAAGGATCGAAACTCCGTTATGTGCCTCGTGGTGTGGCTGGGCTCAGCTCTCCAGTTAGTTCCCAGATCGTATATCTTCTCGAAGCCTCCTATCACGGTGAGCTGTCTGTGAAGCTGGGGGTCTTGACGCAAGAAAGCCTCCTTTCCAAAGTAGTCGACCCTGAAAACCTCCGCCCCGCTCTCGCTGGCGCCTCCGATTATACAGGGCGTGAAGACCATCAGGAAGCCGTTTTCGTCCAGCCAATCAATCATTCCCCTAATCAGCGAGGCAGTTATCTTGAATATAGCCTGCACCTCTGGTCTCCTGAGGTCCAGGGGCCTATTGTCAAGCCTTGTTGGTAACAGGGCCGGTACCTTCCAGTTAGGGTCGAGCGGGAGCTTTGGATTTGATTTGCCGTGGACCACTATCCTTTCGGGTATTATCTCTATGTCCACGGCCTTGGCTAGCTTCTGCTCCACTGGCTCCCCGTAGGCCTCAATCACACTCTCTTGCGTCAAATCGTTGGTTATATCGAATAACTCATCTGGGACGACTCCCCTCTTGAGCGTCAGCTGAATCTTCTTGTCCCAAGATCTGAGCACAATGAACCTCAGGTGCTTTCCTATGTTCCTGACCTCACTGACCCAGCCCCCGACCCTCAACTTTCACCACCCATATGCCAACCTTCATGCCTTCTATGTCCCAGACCTTGCCGTGAGCGTCGGTCGGCGCGTCGCTGGGGCTCGGTATGAACCTTAACGCGACGGTCCCGCTCTCCTCAGCTATCTCTCCCTCATAGTTGGACACTGCCCTCTTCACGTCCTCCTCTTCCGCCCACAGGTAGACCTCTACAAGCTCGCGGCCCACCGTGAGGCCCATCTCCTTCCTAGTCTGCTGAATCCTCCGCAGGACCTCTCTAGCTATCCACTCCAGCCTCTCCTCGGGCCCAAGCTCGCTTGGCACGAAGACAGATCCCGCCGAGATCTCTGCCATGGTCCACTTGCCCTCTGGAGGAGTGTCAGACAGCAAGACCTCGTGCGCGTTGAGCTCAGTCTTTATCACCTCCTCAAACGTCGTCACAGCCTTCTTGAGGCTCTCATCTTCCGTGACAATCACGACGAATCTCAGGGGCGCTCTTCGCTTGACTCCGGCTGAAGCCCTGGCCTGCAGACCAGCTCTGATGACCTCCCTTACGTAGTTCATGCCCGATTCCAACTCCTGTGATATCCACTCTGGCTTCGGTGGCGGTAGTGGAAGCATGTGGATGCTTTCTGGATCACCTTGCTGACGGAGAGACTCTTGATATATCTCCTCAGCAATGAACGGCGTGAATATAGCAAGTAAAGGTAGGACATACTTTAGGACGGTAAGCAGGACCGCTCCTTTGAGCTTCTTCTCCTCCCCCTCCTTCCTCAGAACCTTCCTCACCGCGTGGATGTATAGGTGGCTCAAGTCTTCGACGTAGAACTCCAGCACAGCGGACAGAGCTTCGTGGGGAGAGAGTTCTGACATTGCCTCAACAAGCTTGTCTCGAGTAGACACCGCCCTAGATAGGATCCATCTGTCCTCTGGAGGAAGTTCGTCGAGCTTCTCGTCGACTAGGGACTCTTCTACATCCGCACCCGCAAGGTAGGTAGATGCGAAGGAGTAGACGTTCCATATCACGTTGAGCGTCCTGACGGCGTTCATGAGGTCCTTCCAGACAAATCTTATGTCGCTCCAGGGCGTTCGCGTCATTACGAATAGCCGGAAGGCGTCTCTTCCGACCTCAGCCACTATTTTGTCTGGAGGCTCAAAGTTCCCGAGGGACTTGTGCATCTCTCTGCCCTTCTCATCCAGCATGAATCCGTGCACGAGAACCGACTCGTAAGGTGCCCTACTGAAGAGGAGCACGCCCATCCTGAGGAGTGAGAAGAACCAGCCTCGGGTCTGGTCGTGTCCCTCGGTTATGAAGTCGACCGGGAATAGCCTCTCAAAATCTTCCTTCTTTTTGGGATAGCCAAGGCTTGCAAAGAAGGATATCCCTGAATCGTACCAGACGTCAACTACGTCTGGCACCCTCCTGACCGTGCCTCCGCATTTGGGGCAGGTGAAGGTGACCTCGTCCACCCAAGGCCTGTGAAGGTCTGGAGGTCTTGTGCCAGACAGCTCCTGCAGCTCATCTAGGGAGCCGACCACAGTCGTCCAGCCGCACTTCTCGCATATCCATATTGGAAGCGGGGTCCCCCAGAACCTCTGCCTGCTTATGACCCAGTCTCTCAGCTCCTCTAGCCAGTTCCTAAACCTAGTCTTCGCCCAGCCAGGCGTCCACTTCACTCTCTCCATCTCGCTCAGGAGCTTCTCCTTCAGATCAGATAGCTGTATGAACCACTGCTCCGTAGCTCGAATTATTAGAGGAGTCTTGCACCTCCAGCACACAGGATACCTGTGGACAATGAAGCTCGCGCCTGCTAGGGCCCCCAGATCGTCGAGATCTGAGATTATCTTAGAATTCGCGTCTCTAACAGGCATTCCGGCGTAGGGGCCAGCTTCCTCCGTGAATCTACCTGAGTCGTTCACCGGAGATAAAACCGGCAGCCCGTAGTGCAGGTGAACCTCCTCATAGTCCTCCTGACCGTGCCCAGGGGCCGCGTGCACGCAGCCAGTTCCTTCCTCCCTAGATACGTACTTGGAGCTCAGCACAACGACGTGACCTCTTTCTAGGTTCTTCAGGGCCGGAACCAATTTCTTCAGAGGGTGCTCGTAGGCTAGACCCTCAAGCTTCGATCCTGGGAATCTGTCCACAATCTCGTAGTCCTCCCAGCTCAGCTCTGATGCGACGGCCTCGAGTCTGGCCTCCATGAGTATGATTAGGTCCTGCTTCACTCTAACCTTCACGTAAGTCTCGTCAGGATGCACCATCACTGCAACGTTGGCGGGCAGGGTCCAGGGCGTGGTCGTCCATATCAGGAGGCTCTCTTCTGGCCTCTCTTTGAGGGGAAACCTCACGTAGATTGAGGGATCTCTCAGGTCCTTGTACTCGCTCACCTCATAATCTGCGAGGACGGTCTCGCACCTCGGGCACCAGTGAACGACTTGGAGCCCTCTCTTGAGCCTCCCTTGCTCCCAGATCTTCTTTATTCCCCACCAGGCGCTCTCTATGTAGTAATCGTTCATCGTGCGGTAGGCATCGATCCAGTTTAGGGACGCGCCGAAGTTCTTGAAGTGCTTAGTCATCTCGGCTATGTTCTCCTCGGCAAACTTCTTGCAGCTATCAACGAAGTTTGCTATCCCGTATGCTTCAATGTCCCTCTTCGTTTTAAACCCAAGCAGCTGTTCTGTCATTACTTCTATGGGAAGCCCGTGGCAGTCCCAACCCGCTCTGTCTATGACGTCGTATCCGCTGGCCCTGGCGAACCTGATGAAGACATCCTTCAGAACCTTGTTCCAGACCGTCCCCGGGTGGGGCTCCCCAGAGGAGGGATAGGGGGGGCCGTCGAGGAAGTAGAATTTGGGCCTCCCACGCAGAGACTCTCTGAGAGTGGAGTATACATTCTTTTCCTCCCAGAACCTCAAAACCTTCTCTTCCACCTGCTTGGGATCGTAGTTTCTGCTGAGTTCTCTTACCCGAGTCAAATTTGCCACCTCTTCTTCCTGCCCGAGCTCGCCACAGCTGCTCGGAAGATTTAAAATTCAGGACGAGAGTGTGCAAACCGGGCGAGCGGCCATAGTGGCCGGGGACACACCCGGACCCATTCCGAACCCGGAAGTTAAGCCCGGCCACGTCCTGCGGAGTACTGGGCTCCGTAAGGGCCCGGGAAACGCAGGAGCTGCTAAGCCCCCTTCTAATTACAGGCCTGTCTGAATGCGATTAACTTTTAACAAAAGGATGAGACCAGTCTCGGGTCCGCCTTATGAAGGCCAAGATCTCTGAGACGGCCAGGTACGCTATAGAGAACCCCAGTTCTATTCGAGAGATAATGAGCCTCGTTGCAGACTATGAGAGAAATCCAGAGAGATATCCGAGACCCCTCGTCTACTTGGGTGGTGGGTGGCCTCAAGATCCGCCCCCCAAGCCCCTGATTGAATCGCTGAGCCAGGTCATAGCGGAAGAAAAAGAGATCAGGCTCAGCGCTAGATACCCTCCCACCAGGGGCGACCCTGAATTTCTGGACGCTGTGGTGGAGTACGAGCGAGTGCTCTTCGGCAGGAAGATCTCCCCAGAGGAGCTGATTTCAGGGCTAGGAAGCACAGATCTAGCTGGAGGGCTCTTTCTCGCCACGTTAGACAGGGGGTCAGAAGTCATAATGACCAGGCCGTGCTATCTGAACTATCAGAGACAGCTCCTCGTTGAGACTTTGATGGGGGTCAAGATAAAGTGGTGGGACGTTCTGAAGGAGGATCGCTTTGAGCCAAATGTTGATGAGCTGCAGGAACTCATTGGCCCCGACACTAGGATAATCATCCTAGTCACTCCAGGAAATCCGGATGGCCAGGTCTTCGATGACGCCACTTTGGAGGCAATCTCTGACGTGGCCGAAGAGAAGGGTGTGTGGGTGCTAATCGATGTCGCCTACAGGATGTTTCACTACCACGGGATGCCCAGATACTACTCTCGCCCTCGAAGAGAGGACGAAGTGTGGTTAGCCTCGATGTCAAAGGAGCTGAGGGCCCCCGGCTGGAGGATGGCCTACCTCTACTGTGATCCCGAACTCATCAGGGCCGTGGAAACAGTCCAGCAGGCCAGAACTCTGGCCCCAACGAGGCTACCCCAGAGGGCCTTCGTTAGAATGATGAGACGGCCGGGAGTGAGCGAGTTGCTGAGGAAGTACATGCTAGAGGAGACCCCCGAGATGTATGGAAGAATAGCCAATATGACGGCCGATCTCCTATCGGAGATAGATGGATTGAAGGTCCTTAGGCCCCTCGGAGGGTTCTACGTGTTCTTTAACGTTGAAGAGGTAGAGAAGAGTTCTAGGAAATTCGTACAAGGCTTCCTGAATGAGTGGCAGGTTGCTCTGGCGCCTGGCGTGGACTTTGGGGCTGAGGGGTGGGTTCGGCTCTCCTTCGCTCCCGCGGTAGAAGACCCAGAGAAGATTCGTGAGGGGATGCAGAGACTGAGCAGATACGTGGCAAGCCTGCGGGCCGGTTAGCAGACAGCAGCACAATTAAACTGAAGCTCTGCAGAAAAGATAGTAGGCGCGGCTATGGCGAGAGAGGGAGTCTTCTTTCACATTGACGAGAGGCCGGACGGACTGAGCCTCTGGCTGAGCGGAGGCGTTGAGGTAAGGGTACGGTTCAATCCATACTTCTACGTCCCGTCTGATCGAGTGGATCAAAGAACCGAGTCTAAGCTCAGATCGAGGGCCGTGAGAGTAGAGAAGGTCAGGGGGCTAGACCCTTGGTCCCCTCGAGAGTTCCTAAAGGTTGTGGCTAGAGACGAAGATGACAGGAGGCAGCTCGCCAAGCTTGTGCCTGAAGCTTGGGAGTACAGCATTCCCCCATGGCATCAGTACCTCCTAGAAGAGCGGCTCGCGCCTTTCTCGGCTGTGGAGGCTTCTGATGATGGGATTGAGGTCGTGGGAGAGGGGTCTCTAGAGGATCTGACCATCCTCTACTTCTCCGGGCTCATATACAGTGAAGACGGCTTCCCAATCAGAGGAAAGAGTCCCGTCTTGGCGATAGGGTACGCGGTGGACGACGAGAAGCCAGAAGTGATTGCATCGGACGACGACGCGGAAGTGCTGAGGCAGTTCGTTGAGCTGGTGAAGAGAGCAGATCCCGACGTTATTGTGGGCTTTGGGCAAGACGCAGACGAGTTCCAGCACATGACATCTAGGGCGAACCTGACGGGTGTTAAACTCGCCTTAGGAAGGGACGGCTCGGAGATTCAGGAGACCGGGAGGTTCTTCAGGGGCATCATCTTGGTTGAGCAGAGGATAGTCGGCCGCGCTAACATAGACTTGTTCTCTCTAGCGTGGAGAGACTTTCCACAACTCCCGACAAAGTCTTGGTACGAGTTGGCTGACGAGCTAGGGATAGACCACCCAAAGCCTGTTCCTAAGTTCAGGATAGCAGAGAAGTGGAAGACCTCAAGAGACGATCTGCTGGCTTACCTTCGGGAGAAGGTACTCGTGGTAAGAACCCTTGCGGAAAAGCTGCTCCCTCATCAGGCGGAACTTGCGAAGCTAACTTGGAGGCACCTCTACGAGGTTACGAGAACCCCTGTCGGTGGGTTAGTTGAATCTCTCGCGCTAATCCACGGCAAAGCTCAGGGATGGATATTCCCGCCCACTGGCCGGGAGGGCGGGAGATTCCCCGGCGGCTACGTCTGGCTCAAGGCCCCAGGGCTCTACGAGAAGATAGGGTACCTCGACTTCAAGAGCATGTACCCCTCAATTATGATACTACACAACATTAGCCCAGAGACCGTTGAGCCGAAGGAAGGCTCCTGCAACACGGAGGAAGTATCCGCCGAGGGAATAACTAAGAGGGTCTGCAGGGATAGGAGGGGGCTGTTCTCGGGCTTGGCAGAAGAACTACTCGGGAGAAGGGCTGAGGTCAAGAAGGAGATGAAGAAATCTCAACCAGGCAGCCCGGAGTACAGGCGGTTAGATGCCATTCAGAAGGCAATCAAGGTGGTAACGAACGCGATGTACGGCTATATGGGGTGGGAGGGTGCCTCGCTACGCAACGTAGACGCGGCAGAACTCACAGCAGCCCTAGGGAGACACTACATCAAGAAGGTAATCGAGTTGATTGAGAAGAGAGGTTTCCAAGCCGTGTACGTTGACACGGACGGTGTTCAGGTGCTGGGTGGCGAGCCGAAGGACTATGAGGATCTGGCGGAGTGGCTCAATCAGCAGATACCCCTCACAATTGAACTCCAGTACGTCGCCGAGAGGGGGCTGTACCTGACTAAGAAGAAGTACGCTCACCTAGTCGGAGGTAAGCTCGTCGCAAAGGGATTTGAGTTCATAAGGCGGGACTATCCACCAGTTGTGAAGAGGGCTCAAGAGATCGCCGTCAGGATGGCTCTCGAGGGCAGGCCGCTAGCCGAGATAGAGAAGAAGTTGCAGGAGATCAGGAAGGCGCTTCAAGAGGGGAGAGTTGAGAAGGAAGACCTGATAATTATAGAGACTCTCGGGAAGAAGCTGGAGGAGTTCGAGCGAAAGACGAAAGGTTTCGTTGCCGGGAAGTGGTTGGAGGACAACAAGGGGATAGAAATCCACCGAGGTCAGGTTCTCAGGATACTCATCGTCAAGGGGGAGGGTAGCGTCAATGAGAGAGCTAGACCAGCCGAGTTCTTTGATGTGGAAGACTGCGACCTGAATTACTACCTGAAGATGTTCGATCAAGTGGTAGAGAGGACACTACAAGCCTTGAAGGGCGTTGGAGTGAGTGAAGGGAAAAGAGGGCTAGAGGAGTTCTTCTGATGACCCTCACAGCTTGAGGAACTTGAGCGGGAGTTTGCCTGTTTGCTTAGTCCTCCTCGCCTGCAGCGGCTTTCTAATCTTCCTCTCCTCCTCAGGCCTTGGCCTAACGATTCCTCGATGCACTGCGCAGCTGATGCAGTAGTACCTAATCTCCAGCCTCTTAGAGACGTAAGCCCCCTGCTTCTCAAGCTCTCTAGCCAGCGGGCCTCCGATCGGGGAGACCCAGTTTGTTACCCTCACGGCCTTGTCGGAGGGAACCAGTCTGCCGCACGCAACACACTGCACGGGCTTCTCGCGGCCAGAATCCGATAGCTTCCTTCCCCTGCTCTTTCGCTTCTTGGGCATGATGAATTCCCCTTCACGTTAAGCCTGAGAAGCTCCCTATAAAAGATCGATGGGGCGAGTTCAGTAGCTCCGGCCGATCCACGCCACGTGAGGAGCGGGTTCGCCACAGACGATGCAGGTTTCTTCCTTCCCAGAGAGGGCGTTTTCCTCATAGCCTAAGATTCCGTATCCTATCTCCTCCTCTACCGTGTGGGCGCACCCCTCTCGGCCGCACCATCCAAATCCTGCTATCTTCCCCTCTCGAATGGCGACCCTAATTTCCTCAAAGGACTTAGCTCGCGCAACCCTGCTGGCAAAGTACTCCTTGGCTTGCTGGCGGATCGCCTCCTCGTACCTCAGGAGTTCCTCCCTTATACCCTCTATGAGGTGATCGTCTGAAATCTTCGTCCTCTCAACTCTATCTCTCCTGGCAACTGAGACGTAGCCCCCTCGCACCTCCTGAGAACCAACGTCAACCTTCAGAGGAACTCCCTTCATGTCCCACTTGTAGTACTTGTACCCTGGCCTTTCCTCCGTGTCGTCCAGCTCAACTCGTATCCCTGCGCTCTTCAATCGCTCGTAGACCTCTCGAGCCTTCCTCATTATCGGCTCCTTTTCTCCCGCCTTTGGTATGGGTATAACGACGACCTGTACAGGGGCTATCTTGGGTGGGAGCTTTAGGCCCCGATTATCGCCGTGTATGGCAATTATCGCAGCCAAGCTCCTCTCAGATATGCCATATGAGCAGGTATTGACGTACTTCTTCTGGCCGTTCTCGTCCATGTAGGTCAGGTCGTAAGTCTTAGCAAAGAGATCTCCGAAGTTTATCACACTTCCGAGTTCTAAGGCCTTACCGTCGGGCATTACGGTTATCAGATCCATGTTGTACTTCGCTCCAGGAAACGTATCCCAAGGCAGCGTCTTCACAACGAGATAAGGCACGAGAAGCTCGTCGTAGAACTTCTTGTAGATCTCTACCCCTTCGTCCACCTGCTTCGCTCCCTCCTCAAGGGTTGCGTGGAACGTGTGCGCCTCCTTGAAGAACGCAATTTCCCTAACTCGGATGAGGGGACGGGTGGCCTTGGTCTCGAATCTGTAGACTGGCACGATTTGGTATATCTTGAGAGGGAGGTCAGCATAGCTCTGTATCCACTTGGAAAGAACCTCGTACATTATCGCCTCGCTCGTGGGACGTAAAGCGAGAGGCTCGGGGGAGGGCTTCGTGCCCAGCTCTGTAATCCAGTAGACTGAATCTTGGAAACCCTTGATGAACTCGAACTCCCTGCTTAGAACGCTCCTTGGGACTACACCTGGGAAGTAGACCCTCTTATGCCCAGTCTGCCTCAGCAACCGTTCCATTATGCTCATTACGGCTTCCATTATCTGGTAGCCGTAAGGAAGCCAGACGTACATGCCCTTGACGGGATACCGCTCATCTAGAATCTCCGACTTGAATAAAACCTCGTCAAACCACTTAGCGAAGTCTTCCTCCTTCGGCGTTAGCTCGAATGCCTCCCTCTCGGACATTGGCCATCCATCCCCTCGCCTAGGTCGGGGCCGAGCCTCAGCTCACCAATTAAATGATGACGCCTCTAAGTGAAGCGAGCCTCTCAACGGCTCTAAGCATATTGTACGCAGAGCCTGGAAACTCCTCCTCTAAAGATGTGATGGATCTAAGCGCGTCGGTGAGGGGCTCCCAACGCTGACCGTACGACGCCAGCAGCTCTGATCCGAGAACCTCGTAGAGTGGGAAAACGACGTCTATCTCTTGAGGGGGAGGTGGGTAGCCCAGTCTACCTCTGACGACGAAGCAACTCCCTTTCTGGGCTAACCACAGTAGGTTGAGTGCATCGATCTCCTCGAGCGTAGCGAGCGCGACGACTGTTTCGTAGCCCTTAGATCTTGCGATCGTAATTGCGTGCTTCAGAACGGATCCCCAGTAGTCGGGCTCGCTAAGCGTCATGACGAGTAGAGCCAGCTCAACTTGTGGGAATGGCTCTTCGACCTTTAAGAATAGGTCTAGAGCCAGGCTGTCCTGCTGCGTGTTCCTCATCAGGATGACTGCCTTTGTGTCCGGACTCAGCAGGTTGTTCTTGCCGATAGTTCGCCTAACCTTGTACTCTAGGGAGTTCCTTAAGCAGACCTCACACAGGCTCTCTCCAGAGTACCTCCTGTGGTATACCGCCTCTCTGGTTCTGCAGACTGAGCAGGTCTTCTGGCTCTCCTCTTTCTTTAAGGCCATCCCAGAGTAGTGAGGCTAGGTGTGGGGTCTAAAACCTGATCGCATTGTCATATACGACGATAGACGCTGGGACCTCCTAGCCAGCTTGAGGAAGAAGGCTGTTGAAATTATGGAATGTTTAGCGAGAGCAGGTCAGCCCTCTCTACTCTATGGTAGCGTGGCCAGGGGTGATGTAGACGCTGGGAGCGACGTTGACGTCGTGATACCGAGGCCTAGGCTCCCACCTTCTGCTCTCGAGATGATCCTTAGAGAGAGGTTTGGTGATCCTCTGGCTAGGGAGATAGCCCAGGCCACTCCTTCCAGCGCTGTGAAGGCCTACATTCACCTTGAGAAAGGGGTGACCGTGTCGTTTCCTCTCGTGCGTTTAGGGGAGAGGGAGGAGGAGTTTTACAAATTCGGTGGATGCTTGGATCTTAGAGCTCTCTTAGAAGAAAAGCGTGTTCCTGGCGTGAACAAGGAGCTTATGCTAATACTCCCGAGAGAGTGGGGCCACGAAGAGGTCTCCGTGAGGGGTAGGGAGGAAGTTGTGGCCAGGCTGCTAGGGATCTCATTAGGCACGGTCTTAGAGAGAGTTAGGGTTCTCACAGAAAGGAGAGTACGCGGGAAGACCGGACTATACGCCCACTACAGGCTTGACGTAAGCGAGAACATTGAGGAAGCACTCGTTAGGTTGGCACATGCTAAGAAGGGTCTTAGGAATAAGTTGAGGGGAATGTTTTAGCTTGCGACATCCTCATCTAGCTGACGACTAATGTAGGGTTGATGAGGCTCCTCAGGCCTATCATAGCCGCTCAAATGATCTGTCTCTTGGTGTCAGCGTCGTGCATTCCAGTAAATGGAAAGCCGATTAGCCGAGAGAGCGGAGCCTTCCAGAGGATGATTGGTGAATTACTAGATATCCTCGAATTCATTAAGGAGGTTGCGCTAGACATAGGAAAAATACTGTCTGGGACTCTGATAGCTGTCGGTGTAGTGCTCTGGGCTTCGGACATCTTCTCCTACAAGGGTAGGAAGCTAATCACCTCAGGTGTAGTCCTGTACTTCATCATAGAGCTGCTGTCCTGACCGCTACTCTTCTATGGGAAATCTTAGGAAAGCTATTACTCCCCCTAGCGAATCGAGTACTTGCCCTGGCTCAGTCTCGGAGTCAACGATGCGGAATTCTGCTCTCGTTCTCTTGCAGAGTTCTAGGAGTTCTTTGGAGAATTCCATTCTGAGCTGATCGAACACGGTCCTGCTTGAGATGAGGAGGGTTTCGACTGCCCCATAGGCCAGTGCGGCTTTAACCTGCTCTGGTCCGTAGGCAATGAGCCGCGAACCTTTAGAGAGATCTGCTAAGAACTTCTCGAGCAATTTGGCGTCGGTTGACACTGAGAGCTCTCTGGCGACCTTGTCGACCTCGCCTCGTTTTAGCACCTCATACACACCGCTGAGCGTCGCCGAAGAGGCGTCCACAACTCTAATCTTTGATGCAATTTCAGGGAGGCGCTCAGAGAGGTACTTTGCAAATTCCTCCTTGAAGAAGCCTGGCCCCGCAACGATGACTGCTTCGGGCGAGTATCGCTCATTTAGCCTGCCAACTACTTGTGAGAGTTCACTAAAGAACTCATGGCTTATGATGCTTTCCGCCCGTCTCGACCTCAGGTCGGCTCTCTTCGCCGCTCTCAAGGTAACCTCCGGCGTTACTTTGAATCTGCTAATGGTAGCGACCGTAGCCTCTCTATCGTCGAGTACAACTACAAGAACCTTGGGTGACAGCGTGGACTGCTCAGCCCTCTCTATGATGTCTAGAGCCACGTCATCCCAAGAGTCTTTAGAGATAGTCAACTGAGAGCCTGGGGAGATCTCTATAGAGTGGTGCTTCCCTTGAATGCCGAGCCAGTCAGGCGCCCGGCGAACCACTCCAAGAATTCTCATGGAACCGCCGGTTGAATCTACCTCTACCTTCTCAGCCTCCAGCGTTATCGTAACGGGAACGCGCTCCCCGCTATCTGGTCTCTGTTGGCCTTCTGGTTTAAATCGACGAGTCGTTCTTGCTGTGATCAAGTCCCCCGGCCTAATCACGAAAGATAGCCAGTAGAGATCCTCGGGGCCGTCTACCTTTATCGTTAGAATCCCCTTCTTCAAATCCCTCTTTATGACGCGCATAAGCACCACGGTTCTTCTTGATGGACTGTTCTCTACTCGAGAGTGAATACCT
>JAVCBV010000066.1:0-5762 GCA_037917695.1 Thermoproteota archaeon
GGCTGGAGAAGTCTACACGCTTGCCAACTAGGTTCTTTCTGAACCGCCCCTCCTTCCCCTCAAGCCTCTGGAAGAGGGACTTAAGGGGTCTCCTGGTCCCTCTCTGCATTGCCACCGGCAGGCCGGCCATGCCGTTCCGGTAGAAGACCGCGACCCAATACTGGAGGAGATCCCACTCGCTTTCCACAACGCTGTTTGGAGCTCCCGACTTTATCGACTCGGTGAGCTTCTTGTTTGCCTTGAGGATCTCTACCAACATGTGGGTCAGGTCGTCCTCTGCCCTCTCTCCAGTCTCCAAGAATATCGAGGGCCTTACGCTGGGCGGGGGAACCAGTATCACCGTTAGAACGGTCCACTCCGGCCTAGCCCTCTCGGGATTGAACCCTAACACCATCGCATCTTCGTCAGGAATCTTCTCAAGCCAGTCTCTTATCTCGTTAGGTCTGAGCCTCCGGGGAGCTGGATCCTTGACGATGAACTTGAGAACCTCCTCAAGGTCTACGCTCTCTACCCTCGCACCGCAGTGAGGGCAGACATTGTGATTCCTGAGGTACTTCTTCACAGCTGCTCTGAGAGTTCTCGTGAGAGCGTCATTGATCTTCTCCTCGGGGTGGGCCTCCCAGTACCTCTTCGCGGCTTCTATGAACTTTCTTCTCTCCTCCTCCGGAAGGAGTATCTTACCGCACTTTGAGCACGTCGCGTTCAAGATATCCTTGATCTTCTTGACGTAGCCTATGTGGACGACGGGCCTGGCAAGCTCTATTCTTCCGAAGTGTCCCGGGCACCCACTCTGGAAGTTCCCGCAGGTTGGGCACCTCTGCCTGGGATTCATGGTGCCCAGCCTTGGATCGAGGACTCCGCCGGGGACTGGCAGACCTCCCTCGTCGTAAGCGGTGGGCTCCCTGATCTCTATGAAGCCGATCTTTCTTATGTCGTTGGGTGAGAGGAGCCCGAACATCACTTTACTGAGCTTGTGCGGCAGGGCTTCCTGGTCAGAGACGGGTCCGGTGAAGCTCATGTCGACCCCCTCACACCTCCTCCTCCACATCGAGTTTCACGTCGATGAGACCGGAGTTCAGCTCCTGAATCAGCAGCCTGGTGGCGTGGGCCGTTATCAGCGGGCGCACCTCTACAGCGTCCTGACACCTAGGGCAGTAGAACTGGCTCGTCAGGGCGTTGTAGAACGCCAGTGAACCGCACCTCTTGCACACGTACACTATGGTCTTGTCAGAATGCTCAATGTACCTATCCCTCAGCATGGCCGCCGCACCGTGAGAGACCAGAACCTCTCCCTCCATCTCTCCAAGCCTGAGACCTCCTCCTCTTGCTCTCCCCTCAACCGGCTGTCTCGTGAGTATCTGGACCTGGCCCCTGGCTCTGGCATGTATCTTGTCCCTAACCATGTGCTTCAACCTCTGATAGAAGCTGACCCCGATGAACACGGGGGCCCGAAGCATCCTACCCGTTCTCCCATCGTACATGATCTCTTCTCCTGTGTATTCGAATCCCAACCTCTTCAGAGCCTCCATCAAGTCTTCAACGGGCTCCTTGGCAAAGGGCGTGCCATCCACAAACCTGCCCTCAAGGGCGCCCACTTTTCCTGCCAGTATCTCGATAAGCTGACCAATAGTCATCCTAGACGGGATCGCGTGAGGATCTAGAACGATATCCGGGCTTATGCCGTCGGCCGTGAAGGGCATATCCTCCTGCCTGTAGATCATGCCAATGACGCCCTTCTGACCGTGTCTCGTGGCAAACTTGTCGCCGAGCTCTGGGATTCTCGACTCCCTGACTCTGACCCTGACCATCTTCTCGCCGCTCTCAGCCGTGGCTAGGATGACATCGGTGACTACTCCCCTCTCCCAAGCCCTCATGTCGATGGAGGTATCTCGCCTCTCAAACGTCATGGTTAAGCCCGCAGCGCCTCCAGCAAGCTCTGGTGAGAATCTCGGAGGACTCGTCCTACCTATGAGGACGTCTCCACCCTCAACGTTCACCTCAGGCTCAACTATTCCATCGTCGGCTAGCTTCCTGTACGACTCTTCGGCCCTCCTTCCAGTGACTCCCTTCACGTCGTATGGGTTCTCGAACTTGTCACCCTCTATGATGGCTAGTCTCCTCGCGACCGCCTCGTAGGTTCGCAGGAATATGGCCCTGCCTGCACCCCTGTCTACGGCTCCCTTGTTCATCACGAGGGCGTCATCCATGTTGTAGCCGTCCATTGGCAGAAGCGCGACGACGAGGTTCTGGCCAGCCGGCCTCAGCTCGTATCCAGTTATCTCACCTATCCTAGTCCTGACAATTGGTCTCTGCGGGTAGTAAAACAGGTAGGAACTGCTGTCCATTCTGAGCCGCCAGTTCGTGGCGTAATAACCCAGCCCCTGCTTCACCATGTTGCCTCCTATGATGTCCCTTGGGATCGCGTTGTGCTCTGCGTAAGGGATCTGCCCGGCCGCCACACCCATCATCATATATGGGGCGAAGTCGAGGTGCGTGTGCTCTGGAGTGAGCTTGTCGACGCTGTAGGCTACCAGAGCGTACTCTTCCTCGTCAGGGTCGAGCAGCTCGACTATGCCCTCTCTAATTAAGTCGCTAAATGTTACCTTTCCTTGCTCAACCTCTGGGAGCAGCCTTATTGCATCCTCAACCCTCTCAACAGGTATTAGAGGCCGCCTGACCCTCCCTGCATCTGCGTTGACTATTACAGCCCCCTCCTCTTCGAGATACGCTACGTTGATCTCGTGGCTTATTTCAATCCTCCTGCGCTTGATCTCTTCTGCCACACGCTTAGGATCGTTGGTGAGCCCTACGAGAGCTCCATTCACATACACCGCGGCCATTGACCCGACTTCCTCGGGGGTTGCCTCCTCAATCGGCTTGACGCCGAGTTCTGGCAGGAGTTCGATAATCGGCGTCGGGTCTATTCCGAAGGTCACGTCTGCGAATGTGGCTAGGCTCCTGACAAGACCGACGTTCGTTCCCTCCGGCGTCTCTAGCGGGCAGAGCCTACCCACGGATGTGCCGTGTATTTGTCTGGCTTCGTGCAGCGGGAGGCCTGGCGGAAGCGGAGAGTTTACCCTCCTTAGGTGCTGGAGGGCTGCTATATAGTTGGTTCTGTCGATGTTCTGGCTTATTCCTAGCTCGCCGGTCGGCCAGGTGCCTGTAGCGAGGGCTCGTAGTATTCTGGGAGTTATCTTGCTCTGCGTCGTGACTATCCGCCTTATGTCGAGGTCATACACGCCGTGAGTCAACTGCTCATTCGATTTCTCCTCAAGCTCCCTGACAAGCCTGTAGAACGCGTATCTGAAGGCCTCCTGCATCAACTCTCCGACCAGGCGGAGCCTCTTATTGGAGAAGTGGTCCTTGTCGTCTGGCTCGAGCTGTCCCTTAACGACCCTCAGGAGCTTCTCTATCATCTTCGCGATGAAGTACGCTTTCTTGATGTTGTCGTCTTCCGTCTGCCCAATGTGCGGGAGTAGAGCCCTCCTGAGGTAATCCCTAGCTGCGTTTATCCTTTCCTGCCTCGGGGCGCTCTGAATGAGCCTCCTTCCAAGGTAGTCGAGTGCCTCCTCTTGAGTCATGAACCCGCCTTCGGGCTCCTTCTTCCTGACCTCGTCTAGGCTGTAGAGGAACTCGTTGGCTATCTCGGGATCAGTCGATATGGCTTGAAGTATTTGAGAATCGTCCTCCAAACCTAGAGCCTTCAGTATCACAGCCACAGGGACTCCCCTTATCGCTCCGAACGACGCCTTGATCGTTCCATCTCTTGGGTAGTACTCGAGGAATAGCCTGCTCCTCATGCCAGCTCGGGCCGAGATCACGTATACCGCGTGAGAGTACGGCTTGCTGCCCGCCGTGGTCTCCTCTACTATGACCTTGTTCCTCGCCAGGTCGTCTCTTACGACCACAACTCTCTCACTTCCGTTTATTATGAAGTAGCCGCCGGGGTCGGCCGGATCCTCGCCCATCTCTATTAGCTCTTCGTCAGAGAGGCCGTAGAGCCTGCAGCGCTTCGATTTCACCATGATCGGTATGTAGCCGATCTTCACTCTCTCGGTCTTCAGCTCCATCCCGTGGCCAATTACCTTGATCTCTAGGTAGACCGGTCCCCAGTACGTGATCTTCCTGAGTCTGCACTCCATTGGAGTCAGAGGGGTTCTGGCGCCATCGAACTCTTCGAACTCCGGCGGACCGACTTCTATCTTTCCAAGCCTGAGCTTGTAGTTCTCAATCAGCTCAATCTCCTTGAAGGAGTCGACTACCTCCTGAAGCTCCCTCTCTAGAAATCTGTTGAAGGACTCTATCTGAGCTTCGACGAGGCTGTGTTCTAGGAAGAACGCTCTGACTATTGGGTAGAAATCTACATGAGCCTTTTTCAGAGCCGATAGATCTAGCTTCGCCTTCTCACCCTTCTGGTACGACCTATTCCCCAAAACTCAAACCCCCCGAAATCTTGGGAGGAAAACCCAACCCTAACCTCCCCTCACAACTACACGGTAGGCGGGGACCTTCTCCCCCGGCCGGATTATCTTGATTACGTCCCCAGGCTTGGCCCCAAGCTGTCTAACAACAGGATCCGTCGCGAGGATCTTTGGAAACAGTCTCAGAGGACCGAACTTCCTGATCAACTCCTTCCTCTCTTCCGGACCAACAATCTCGTGCCTAGGGACGAGAATGTGACTCATGAGGTCAAACCCGCCGGGTTCCCCTCCTGGCCCAGGGGAAGGGACCTCCTGGGCTTTTATCTTTTTCGATTCCACCTTCTTCGACTCTGACTTGGAGACCTTCCTCCTCTTCGCAGACGAACGTCTTGAAGAAGACTTCTTCGATCGTGCTGGCAATCTGACTTGCCCCCTCTCCCAGCCTGCAGCTCGCCTTCATCTCGATTTAAAAGGTTTGAGCAGATGCTGAAGTGGACCCAACATGCCGGAAGTCGTTGAGATCCGCTGGCACGGTCGAGGAGGGCAAGGTGTGGTTTTGGCGTCCCGGCTGTTGGCCAAGGCTGCATTCTTCGAAGGCAAATGGTCTCAAGCCTTTCCATTTTTCGGAGCTGAGAGAAGGGGGGCTCCAGTAATGGCCTTCACCAGAATTTCGGATAGGCCCATAAGGCTGAGAAGTCAGGTCTACAACCCAGGGGTCCTGGTCCTAGTAGACCCAATGTTCCTCAAAAGTGCTACAGTCTTCGACGGGGTGCGAGAGGGGGCTGTATTGATAGCAAACACTCCAAAGGAGCCGTCAGATATCGAGATCCCCTCGGGCATTCGCAGAGTTGCCACAATAGACGCGACAGGCCTTGCGTTGGAGCTAGGTTTGAGGGTCGCTGGTCTGCCAGTGCCCAACACCGCCATGGTGGGAGCGGTAGCGAAGGCAACAGGGCTCGCCAGCTGGAAGGCGGTCGAGAAGGCAATAAGAGACACTCTTTCTGGAAAAGGAGCAGAGGTGAACGTCGAGGCAGCTAGGGAGGGGTACGACAAAGTTAGGATTCTGGACCGCTAATCGACTACCGACCTACTCTCCTATGCATTTATCGAAGAACTTAGCGTAAGCGTCCACAGCCTCGTCAGAGCTGGAGATCTCCACAGTGTCTGTGAGCTGGCAATTGAAGCATCTTATGAGGGCGAACCCATTCTTCCTGTCTAACTCAACCACGACGGACGTATGCTGACAGCTGGGACACCTAAAGAACACAGAACGCCTAACGGGTCTCCTAGTCCTGATCAGAGTTCTTCTCTTTCTCCTTCCCAACTTGGTCACCCGCTGGG
>JAVCBV010000028.1:0-5755 GCA_037917695.1 Thermoproteota archaeon
GCCCCCCCATCCGTAAGAGCCCAGGAGCGCCACGACCTTGTTCTTGGGCTTGTACTCCTTGAGCAGGTCGAGGTAGAAGGTGACCCCCAGGAAGGGCCTGGCGTTGTGCGTGCTCGACGCGATCACCAGCGCGGCCGACTCCAGCGTCTCGGAGAGGAGGTCGTCGTAATCGGCCTCCGCCGTGTCCATGATCACGACCTCGAACCCCCTCGCCCTGAGGCCATCCGCGGCGGCCTCCGCCAGCCTCTGCGTGCGCTCGTACTGGCTGCCCAGCACTACCAGGGCCCTCTTTAGGGGAGTCCAGGAGGACCACCTCTCGTAGGTCTCAAGGACGGACTCAACGTCCCTGTGGAGGGCCCCGTGGCCCGGCGCTATGAGCCTCGGGGATATCTCCCTGACCTTGGCCACCGCCTTGGCCACCATGGCCGAGTATACCATCAGGATGGATGAGTAGTAGTCCCTCAGCTCAAAGCCCTCCGGGTCCTCGTCGTGATAGATGGCCCTGCTGGCCCCGTGCGAGCCGAAGAGGTCGCAGGTGAAGAGTATCCCCTCCTCCTCCAAGAGCGTCACCATGGTGTCGGGCCAGTGCACGAAGGGGGCCGAGGCGAACCTGAGGGTCCTGTCTCCCAGGCTGATCGTCTCCCCGTCAGCCACTGGCTCGGATCTGTCTGCCGGGAAGTGAGAGAGGGATGTCCCTATCTGAATAGCCTGCCTCGTGCCCACAAGCCTCGCCCTGGGGGCCCTCCTCATGACCTCGGCGAGGGTGCCGGAGTGGTCGGGCTCCGAGTGCTGGGAGACGACCAGGGTGATCTCGGATGGGTCCACCACAGTCTCTAGAGCTTCCCAGAAGACATCCGAGACCCGCTCATCTGCGCCGTCAATGAGCGCGACGCCTTTTGACCCCCTAACGACGTAGAAGTTGTAGGACGTCCCCCTTGGGATGGGCCAGAAGTTCTCGAACCTCTTGAACTCTGTGTTGAGCACCCTTACGAGGGTGACTCCCGGAGCCAGCTCGGCCTTGATCCAGCTCAAGATTCCACCCGCCGTCGGCCGCCGGCAAGACTGAAAAATTTACACTCAGCCGGAGCGGTGTTGAAGGTGGAGGGACATCTCGGGCACGGGCGGTTCAGGTCGAGGCCGAACAGGTTCACGGTGGTGCTGGACACGCTGACGGGGGAGAGGAGGTGCCACCTGAGGGATCCCGGCAGGCTGACCGAGATCTTGATTCCGGGCGCCAGGACCATATTCTTGGAGAGGAAAGGGCCCGGGAGGAAGACGGACTGTGAGGTGCTCGCCGTCTGGTCGGGGTCTTGGTGGACCGTCGTCAACTCCGGCCTCCACACGCCGCTGGCTACCGAGCTGATACGGTCTGGGGCCGTTCCGGAGCTCCCCACCCAGGCCCCCATAAGGAGGGAAGTCAGGTTCGGCGACAGCAGGGTTGACCTCATGCTCGCGACCTCCCCGCCCACGCTGGTGGAGGTCAAGGGGTGCACGCTGGTGATTGACGGGGTGGCCCTGTTCCCAGACGCCCCCACCGAGAGGGGTACCAGACACGTTCTGAACCTCATCAGGGCCGTCCACTCGGGAATGAGGGCCGCGGTTCTCTTCTTGGTGATGCGGCCTGACGCCGAGAGGCTGGAGCCGAACGAGGAAACCGACCCAAAGTTCGCGGAAGCCCTCAGGGCGGCCAGCAGGAAGGGGGTCGCGCTGCTGGCCCACAGGTTCAGGCTGAGGGGGAGAGTCATCGAGCCAGCGGGATGGATACCCGTGGTTGTATAGCCCGTGGTGGGAGAGCCCTTATTTACCCTCGGCCTTGGGCCGCCCGGTATGCGCGACCTTAAGAAGGCGTTTAGGGAAGCCATAAGGGAGTTCAACGAGTTCCGCAGCCCTGAGGCCGTGGCGGAGCTCGTACACGCCGAGAGCGAAATCGCGGTCGTCAGGATGAGTGGCTCCTTCTGCGCGTCCTGCGGCCTCTTCGACTACTTCGAGGACCTCGCGTGGATGGTACGAGACCTGCTCGGCGAAGAGGTCAGTGTAGAGGCGGCCGACAGGGTGGGGCACGATGAGTACCTGGTCCTATACCGGGTGGGAGGAGGGTCTGCTGAGATTCTCAGGGAGCCCGAGCCCGCCGAGGGGGAGAGTTCGGGGCAGCAAGAGGGAGAAGAAGATCAGACCGAGTCGCAGTCCGACGGGGGGTCGCGCTGACCCCTCCCACTTTTTAGGTCGCCCTAATTTTTCTGGCCGACTTCTACTCGATTCGGTTCTTTAGCCAATCCTCCGGATGCCGGATCAGCAATAGGTTTTCCACCCGGCCTCCGGAGCGGGCGTGGACTTGAGTTTGAGTAGCAAAAGAAATGCTTATAATATCACAACCAATGCGGTTAGCGGGTGGTATCATGGAGGTAAGGATTCCGCTACTTGGCGAGAGGTTCCCTACTCTAGGGGTACAGACGACCCACGGCAAGATCAAGCTCCCAGACCACTTTGCGGGCAAGTGGTTCGTCCTCTTCAGCCACCCGGCTGACTTCACGCCCGTCTGCACCACCGAGTTCGTCGCCTTCCAGAAGAGGTACGAGAAGTTCAAGGAGCTCAACACCGAGCTCATCGGCCTGAGCATCGACCAGGTGTTCAGCCACATCAAGTGGGTGGAGTGGATCAAGGAGAACCTCGGCGTCGAGATCCAGTTCCCGATAATAGCGGACGACCTTGGCCAGGTCTCCAGCGCGCTAGGCCTCGTTCACCCCAACAAGGGCACCAACACCGTCAGGGCCGTCTTCATAGTCGACCCCAAGGGGATCATCAGGGCCATCCTCTTCTACCCTCAGGAGCTCGGCAGGAACGTCGACGAGATACTGAGGATTATAAAGGGCTTCCAGGTCTCCGACAAGCACGGCGTGGCCATCCCGCACAACTGGCCCGAGAACGAGCTGGTCGGCGACCACGTCATAGTCCCGCCCGCCTCCGACGAGAAGACGGCCAAGGAGAGGCTGGAGAAGGCCAAGGCCGGAGAGATCGAGTGCTTCGACTGGTGGTTCTGCCACAAGAAGGTCGAGTGACCTCTCCTCTCTCACTTTCTCCTTTTTTCTTGGGCGCCCTTTCTGCGCCTCCATCCGACTCTCGGTTAGAAAAAGTTGGGGGAAGGGGGTCACCCCACGGCCCCACGCGCGCGACTCCATCCTGTCGAGCCTGTCCTGGATCGTCCTGGCGGCCTACTCCGGAAGCGCGATTCAGGCGCTCACCCGATCGTGGCTCGGACTCTCAGCCACCGTCGTGGGCCTTGCCGCCCTCGACGCGGACGCGAGGGGCTACTCCCTCAGGCGCCCGGGTTTCGTCGCCACTCTCCTGGTTGTGGAGCTCTCCCCTCCGCTCACCGTGCCGCTGGCCGCCATGCTCCTGCTCCAGGGGGTCGGGCTGAGGGTGTGGCTCACGCCCCTGGTGACAGGCGCCGTCGTCCTCGCGTGGTTGGCGGTCAGGGCCCTGAGTTCTGCGTGGCGCCAACCACCTCAACGATGACCACGCGGCCGCTCGGGGTGTTCCGCTCGTAGACCACCCTGAAGTAGGGGGACTTCAGGAACTTGTCCTCGCAGATCTCGACTCCGAACCTGTAGTTGTTGAGGCGTGAGATCATGTTCCCGTACCAGACCATCATGTCCGAGTAGTAGATGTGGGTCAGGCCGTACCTCCTTGCGATTTCCCACGCCTCGGCAGCGTTGCAGGTGGAGTACATGCGGTACAGGTCGTCTTGGACCCTCCCGGGCGCCTTGATGTAGGGGTAGTCCACGTTCCTGAGGGGGAAGGCCCCGCCCAGGAGGGCCCGGCCCCCGCACACCCCGGCGAACATCTGCGCCCTGTAGTAGTCGGCGCTGATCCTCGCCCACTCTCCGGTGTTCTCCCTGAACCACACCGCGGCCTCGTACTCACCCAGCGTCATGCCTGCGTTCGTGAGCTTGCCGCCGAGATCGTATGTGGCTATGTCGACGCCGGCGCCGACCAGTATGAGCCCGAGAGCGATGAGCCTCCTGCGCCTAGACATCTGGGAGAGTCCCCAGAATAGCGCCGCGGCGGCCGCGAGGGCAAGCGGCTGGGCGAGGAACGGGAAGAACCTGTATCCCTCGAGCGGCTTCGCCAGGGTCGACCAGCTGAGGTGTATCATCCCGAGAGCGCTGAGTATGGCCTCGTTCTCAGCCTCGATGGCGTTAGGCACGATCCACAGGAGCAGTGGTAGGTGCTCCCTCCATCTCTCTAAGAGCAGGAGTACGCCCGCAATGCCGATGACCGCGGCGAAGGGACCGTACATCGCGATCTGCTGCTCCGGGGGCAGGAGCCCGCTGGAGGTGGTCAGAGCCTTGATCCACCACCAGTACAGGTTCCTTGGCAGCCACCAGGGGGCTGCAATGAGCTGAGATATCCCGAACGCAGCCAGGAAGTCGGCGAAGATCCTCCTCCCTGCCCTGCCCTGCAGGTAGAGGCCGAGGCTGAAGACCAGCAGGTCCAGGGCCTCCAGGAAGTAAGAGAGGTGGATCAGGAAGTTCAGGCCCATGAGCCCTCCTACCGAAACCACGTTCCTCCAGCTGGGGGATGAGGCGTGGCGGAGCCAGATGGCCATCAGCAGGGGTATCATGAACATCGTGAAGGACTGAGGGTCGGCTATGCCGGTGAAGTAGACGAAGTTGGGCGTTAGGGCAAGCAGCAACGTCGCGGAGGCGCCGACCCACTCGTCGTACAGCTCCCTGCCGAGGAGGTAGAGCGACAGGGGAGATAGAGCCTCCACGAACGGCACGAGCCTGGTGACGACGGTGGGGATGTCTAGCCCAGATACCTTGGCCGCCAGAGCGAGCAGGAAGGGGGAGCCCGGCGGGTACCACATGGGGACGTAGCCGTAGGGCAGGTACCTGATGTCCGGCTCCGGCAGACGCCAGTGGTCTAGGATGTACTGGGCCATGCAGATCCTGTACCAAACGTCGGCCATGAAGGCTGGGAGGTGCGGATCAACCTCCAGCTTGGGGACGAGCCTAAGGGCCACCCCGACAGCGTAAACAGCTCCGAGGAATGTGATCTCTTTCCAAGACAGTGAGAGTAGTCCTCGCCTACCTCCGTTCTCGCTCATCTAGCTACCGGACGCTCGAGATCAGAGCCACTTGATATACCTTATCGGAGGGCGCGGACGCCTATCGGGCGCCAACTACGTCTCCCGAACCCCAACGACTTTATAAGGGCCTCCGAGGACACGCTAATGAAGGGTGAGGATCCGTTGGGAGTCCCGGCCCCAGTCAGGTGGCTCAGCAGGTGGGGCGGGCTCATTGCCATAGTGGGGGACGGCTCTGATACTTCTGACGGCGGGCCTCTTGGCCTACCTCTGGCCCAAACCCTCTCTCATTCGAGGGATCTGCTCATTAAGCAATGCTCACGATTTTTTATTTTCAACTCCTATATTTTAGTAGCAAAGCAAAGTTTAAATTCGTTATCATATCACAGGCGATTGGATGGTTCAGAAAAGGTTGTTTCCCACCGAGATAACGCGTGAGGAATTGAATTCTCTCGTTGACCTCCCATTGAGGGAAATTGAGAAAAGGGAGGAAGGCCTTCGGGGGATCCTTAGAAAGGTGTGTGTTCTGGGAGCTTTACTTGTTCTTCTAGCTCATCCGGTTCTAATAGGAGCACAGGAAGATGTGATTCGGATAAACAAAGTGGAGGGCAAATACAGGATACCTCCAACTCTAAAACAACCGAAGATTGATGGCAAGATAAGTGGAGG
>JAVCBV010000117.1:0-5732 GCA_037917695.1 Thermoproteota archaeon
GTTTGTAGTGGAGCGTAGCCACTTTGATCTCAGAGGCCCCCATCTCCTTAACGTGCTTTATCGCCTCCAACAGGCTCTCGCCGGTGTCGGCCACATCGTCGACTATCAGAACCTTCTTTCCATCTAACCTCTGTCTGAGAGGTTCCACAATTCGAGCTCCTTCTTTCTTCTCGAGGGCGCTGTAGTGCTCCACTCTAATGCTCCTAATGTCCCTAACGTCCAAGAAGTCGCTCATGTATCTCGCTATCACCATGCCTCCCCTCAGGATCGTGACCAGCACGTCGGGAACGAAACCCGCTTCTCTCAATTCTGTAGCGAGCCTCATAGCCATTTCGAGCACGTCGTCCGGCTCAACGGTCAGGAACTCCAATGGACCACCTCCCCGTGGGCAACGGGGGGCATTTGCAGGGTTTGCTTTTGCACCTGGGGCAACCTGACCCGTATCTCTCGATGAATGCCGACTCGAGATCGAGTTCAAGGAGATCCACCACGCTTAGAAGCCAGGCAAGTACGTCCGCGGCCTCGGCCCTCAGCTCGCTGTCCCCACCCCTTCTGATGGCCTCCAAGAACTCTCCGAGCTCCTCCACTAGATGAAGCGCCGTCAAGGGTATTCCTCTCCCAGCATCCCTCTCGTGATAGGTCTCTCGAATGAGCGACTGGGCCTCCGAGATCCTCAAGCCTCAAGACACCTCACGCAACAGCCCTCAGCACCAGTAGGAGTATCGCAGATCCAGCTGAGAATGCCACCGGGAACCACTTGGGGACCTTCAGGCCACCAGACTCCTCCTGGGAGAAGGACAGCAGACCCGCCGTGGACATGGGCATAAAGCTTCGCTCCTTCTTCCTGCGCCCCGGCATGGCTTTCCCCGATCCTGTCAGATGCTTAGCGATATAACTTTGACCCTAAAGTGTCTCGCCACTCGGTAGAGTCATCGAGTAAATCTTAAGGCCACTCGAGGAGAGAGGTAAGGCGTTGAAGCTTAGACTGTCCAATGGGCTCGAGATAGAGGAGGGAGAGACGCGAATCCTGCTTGATCCGCGGGTTACGGAGCCAGGTGTGCCAGCGTTCATAACTCACGCTCACGCGGATCACGTGCCGAGGGACTTGAGGCGGCCGAAGGGGCCGATATTCTGCACCGAGGCTACTGCAGAGGTGCTTGAGGCGAGGTACGGCCTGAAAGCCGACCTCACCGGTAGAGTCTACTTCAAGGAGCCCGTCGAAGTTGGGGGCCTGGTAGTTACACCATTTCCAGCTGGACATGTACTCGGATCCGCCATGTTCTTGGTAGAGGGGAGGGACACTGCACTCCTCTACACCGGCGACGTGAACCCAATCGGGGGTCTCACCGTGGAATCTCCGGCGGAGGTTCCAAAAGCGGATGTCCTTGTAATAGAATCGACATACGGATCCGCCAAGTTCAGATTTCCTCACCCACAGGGAGTCAGAGCGAGGCTGGCCCTGTGGGTGGCGGAGGTTCTGAGAGAAGGTAGGATACCGGCCATCCTCGCCTACGCCGTTGGAAAGGCGCAGGAAGTAACGGCCGCGCTGAATCGTCTTCTAGACGCTCCCGTGTACGCCGATCGGGAAGTGCTCAAGGTCACGAGAGCGTACAGAAAGTACGTGAGAGCCCCTCTGGACTCGGAACCTATAGGCGACGGGTCGGAGGGAGTACTGGTGATCAGCTCTAGGAGGTTCGCGCAGGCCCACAAGATCTCCATAGCCACTGGGTGGGCCCTTTTGGGGAAACCATCGTGGGCTGAAGCGGGGTTCCCTCTAAGTTCGCACGCCGACTTCGACGGCCTGCTAGAGGTCGCTTACAGGTCAGGTGCTTCCCTCGCGTTCACCATACGCGGTAGAACGCTTGAACTGGCGCGTCACATACACTCTGACCTGGGTATGGAAGCGAGGCCTCTGAGTAGAAGGTGGGAGGAGCTGTAGGCCCCCCCTCCCGTTCAGGCCTTTGTTAGAGACCTAAGAACTTCGGGTGGAATCTCCTCGGGCACTATGGAGGCCTGCTCTCTAACGGTCTCGAGAACCAGTGAGGTGTTGGTCTCTCTGACGCCCGGGATGCTTAGGATCTTCTTCAGCAGGTCGTTGAGTTCGTGCTGATCTCCTGCAATCAGCTTAACTACCACGTCGTACGGGCCGGTGATCTCGTGTACCTCCAGTATGTTCTGCGGAGCGACCTCGACGACCTTCTTAGCTACCTCCGCGTGCTTGCCGGGCTCCGTCCTCATGAGTATAATGTACTTGTACCCCTTGCCCAGCTTGGCGTGATCTACCAGGGCTGTATACCCCTTGATTATGCCAAGTTCCTCGAGCTTTCGAACCTTCTTCATAACTCCAGCCGGGCTCATTCCCAGCTCTCTGGCTATCTGCGTGTAGGTGACCCTTCCATCCTCCACCAACTTCTTCAGGATGTTTAACTCACGATTGGTTATACCCTTCCTTCTGGGCATTACAATTTCACCCCTACAATCTCACTCCTTTTGCGGGGATATGCGCTCCCCACTATGCGTTATGTGTGCAAAGGTAAATAAAAAGTTTCTATCCGGACTCGAGTACCCCAATGGCATTCCCAATGTTTTATGCAGGAATAATCAGAGCCGCACGAAGGGTCTTTAGATTAGGTAACGTGAGTTATGCGGCGGCCCTGTGCCTACTAGAGACCGCAGTGATAACGATAACGAGTTTATGGAGCTGCGGATCGGACGGAGCAATCTGGATATCTTCAACTTATGCCGTGTCAATTGGTATAGCGTTCACCTTCTTGAGTGGAACAGGGGCTTCTCTCGACGCAAGGAGGACTACCTGGCTCGTAGCGCTCAGTCAGGCGCCTGCTGCCATAGTCCCAGCTGCTCTAGCTCCATTTGGTCAAAAAGCGTTCATCTGGGGGCTAGCAGCAAGTCTTCACGCAGTGATATACCTGAGGGCGTTGTCGGCCCTAGCAATGACCATGGAAACCGGTAGGGCTGTTCTGTCTTGCGTGGCGCCCATGCTCGTGCTCTACTGGCCGTGGAAGAATGGAAGCATAGGGTGGTTTCTGCTAATTCCTCCGATAACGGCCGCGCTTTCTCTGTGGCTAACGCTGGAGACTGAGGACAGGATCTCAAGGCGTCTGGTGGGGCAAAACGCTCTTGACTCCGTTAGAGCCATCACCAGACTCCTCTTGGTCGGAGATCCGGAGCCCCTAGAGGCCATACTCTCCACCAGGGCTAGGCCAGGCAAGGTAGGTATCTTCGTGTTGAGAGCCGGCGAAGAGATTCTTGTGGCTCCCGACTTTCACCCGGGGCCTATTGGAGACGCTGGAAGTTCGAATGGACCTTACCACGTGATGAACATGCTTGAGGACAGAGGGCTGAAGCCAGCCTTCCTGAGGAGGGTTTGCACACACGCGAGAAACCTCCCCAGCCGGTGGTGGGTAAAGAGAGTTGCGGAGAAAGCCTTGGAACTCCTCCGGGGGGCAGAACCTGTGGAAGTAGGGGCTCCGGTAATCTATACTAACGGGAATGTCGAGGTAATTGCGCAGAGATTTGGGAGGTACGTGCTGATCTCTCTATCCGGCTGGCCAGCAGACATGGAGGACTTCCCCGAGACCGTCGAGCTGAGACTCAGAGAGAGGACCAAAGCGTCTCTAAACGAAGTGGTCCCTTTAGTAGTAGATAGGCACGACTCTCTGGGGTTGGGGCAACCCAAACACATTGAACCTTACGGGCCCGAGGAGAGTATGATCTTAGAGAGGGCTTGGAGTGCTCTCGCTGATGCGCTGAAGGCAGACGCTAAATCTGAAGTCATGGTGGGCTTTGGAGTCAAGCGGGATGAGAGCCTCTTGAGCGTTGGACCGGGTGGAGTCAGAGTCCTCACGATCAAAGCCGTCAGCGGAGCTTGGGCTATTGCATACGTGGTGATCGATGGAAACAACATGCTTCCAGAACTCAGAGCGAAGCTCTGCAGTCTCGTGGAGGCAGAGGGCTATATTCCTGTGATAGCCACCACCGACACACACTACACGCTTTCGCCAGACCTCCCGATCAACCCAGTCGGAACTGGTGGTGAGGAGGACACTGTCGTGGAACTCGTTAGAGAGGCGCTGGCCGAGGCGACAGAATCTGAGTCCCGCAGTAAGATTCACGCGGGCTATGGAGAAATGGATGTGATGCTGGTAGGGAAGGGAGCCGTCGACTCCATCTCCCTAGCCGCGGTGATAGCGGATCACGCTGCCCCATTGATTGCACTAGGTTCTGCAGGCCCCCTCATACCGATGCTGCTCGAGATCCTGCTGTGAGATGAAAACACGTTTAAGTCGAGAGTTGGTGCCTTGAGTATTGGGCCCGTAGCTCAGCATGGCAGAGCACCCGGCTTTTAACCGGGGGGTCGCGGGTTCGAATCCCGCCGGGCCCGCCACTCGCTCATCTCAGTGGCGTCGGGGCTCAGACTCTCCACGTGAGAGCTTGTTTTCCAATAGTCGGGTCAGGGAGTCCCTCGAATAGAGTTGGGTCAGTCGATATGGCCAGCTTGAGAAAAGCCTTTTTATCGTGAGTAGTGGAGGCTCAGGGCAGGTGATCTACTTCGCTGGCGAGGGGAAGGAGGAGTTCAAGGAGAGGCTCCGTTCGATAGAGAGTAAGTGGCAGAAGAAGTGGAAGGAGGCCAGAATCTTCGAGGCCGATCCCGACCCCTCGCGACCCAAGTACTTCCTCACCGTTCCCTACCCGTACACATCGGGTCCGCTGCACATAGGACACGGGAGAACCTACACCATCGGGGACGTGCAGGCTAGGTACCTGAGGCATAAGGGATACAACGTGCTGTGGCCCATGGCGTTCCACATCACAGGTACGCCGATAGAGGCTATATCGGCGAGGCTCAGAATGGGCGACGAGGAGTGCATCAACCTCTACAGGAGCTACCTCTCGCTTTACATAGACGACCCTGAGAAGATAGAGGAACTCCTGAGGAGATTCCAAGATCCGCAGGAGGTCATGTCATTCTTCGCGAATGTGATCAGCTCTGACTTCGACGCGCTAGGTTATTCCATAGATTGGAGGAGGAAATTCACGACCGGCGACCCTGAGTACAACGCCTTCATCTCATGGCAGTTCATCAGGCTCAGAGAGAAGGGTTACGTCGTTCAGGGAGGCCACCCCATACTCTACGACGTGCTGGAGGAGCAGGCCGTTGGAGAGGACGACATACTCGGCGGGGACGAGATAAGGCCCGGCATAGTGGAGTTCACCGCGGTCAAGTTCGACACGGGTGGCGGGAGGTACCTCGTGGCGGCCACGCTGAGGCCGGAGACTCTGCCCGGCGTGACTAACGTCTGGGTGAATCCAGAGGCTGAGTACGTCGAGCTGAAGGCTGGCGAGGAGAGGTGGATCGTCTCCTCAGAGGCGGAGGTGAAGCTCAGGCTTCAGCAGCACCAAGTGAGCAGAGTGAGGAGCCTCAGGGGCAGAGAACTCGTGGGCCTCAGAGTGAGGGACCCGCTCGTTGGCAGAGAGGTCCCAGTACTTCCCGCCTCGTTCGTGGACCCAGACGAGGCCACCGGGGTGGTCTACAGCGTGCCAGCCCACGCTCCCTTCGATTACGCCGCGCTGATGGACGTCAAGGCGGACCCCGAGAGGTTCGACGTGCCCAAGGAGCTCGTCGAGGGGCTTGAGCCTATCCCCATAATCCAGTTGCCCGGATACGGAGAGCTGCCGGCGAAAGAGGCCTGTGAGAGGCACGGCGTAAAGAG
>JAVCBV010000071.1:0-5677 GCA_037917695.1 Thermoproteota archaeon
TGTAATCTGGGCAATCTTTTTATTCCAGCAACACTCAACTCCTTACCAATGCTAGGATTCGACCTTAAAGTCCCAGTTCCAGAACAAGGCGCATCAATCAAAACCCTATCGAATTTTTGTTTCAATCTTGCGAACTTAACACCATCCATTTGAGTAACTATGCAGTTAGCCACTCCACATCTTTGTAAGTTCGCTCCTAGAGCAACCAACCTGTCTAAAGTAACATCGTTAGCTATTATTATTCCTCGATTTTCCATTAACTGAGCGATTTGAGTTGTTTTAGAGCCAGGAGCGGCTGCCAGATCTAGGACTCTCTCGCGAGGCTGCGGGTCTAGGGCAACTGGCGGAACCATCGAGGCAGCCTCCTGGACATAGTAGAGACCAAGCTGATGCTCTGGAGTGGCCCCAAGCCTCTCTGGACCCCTCAAAACCCAAAAGCCAAAGTCGTACCAAGGGATCTGCTCAAGCCTCCACCCCCTCGACTCCAGCCTTTTCCTGAGCCTGTGAGGGTCGACCTTCATTGGATTGAACCTTATGGAGGGAATTGGGCGAGTCGCCATGAACCTCAAGAAGAGTTCGTACTCGCTTCCCATGAGCTTGCGATACCTCTCTTGAAACGCTGGCTTCAGAACGCCCTCTGGGAATCTCTCCAAGTCCTCCCCCTTCCCCCAGCCGGGAGCCCACCCCTGATAATAGTGCGTGGTCAGGGTTAAACCCATTACGTAACCTCCCTGCTGGGAGGCGATTCGGCATGAGCGTTGACGCGAAGGCTCCCATTGAGAGCCCAGAGGTCAAGGAGATACTAGCGAGGTACAGAGATGTATGGGCTGTCTACTATGGAGACCTACATGCCGGCTGGAGCTTCTGCGGAGAGAGGAGAAGCCAGAGCGACGCTCAAGAAGCTCGTGCAGAGGCTATTGACGCACCCTGAGTTCGTAGCCTTAGTTGAGAGCGCTCAGCCCAAGAACGACTTTGAGAGAGGGGTTATCAGAGTCCTTAAGAGAGACATCGAGTACTTCACAAAGCTCCCGCCAGAGTTCGTTGAAGAAGAGGCTAAGGTAACTACTAAGGCCTTCTCGGTGTGGAGGGAGGCCAAGGAGAAGGACGACTTCGAGTCCTTTGCTCCGCTCCTCGAGAAGGTGTTCGAGCTACAGAGGAGGAAGGCCGAGTACTTGGGCTACGAAGACCACCCCTACGACGCCCTCTTAGACCGATTTGAGGAGGGTCTTACGGTCAAGGACTGCGAGCGAATCTTCTCGGTAATAAACCAGCTCTCTGACCTCTTCAAGAGGGTCATCGAGAGGAGACCCAGGGAGCATCCTTTAGAGAGGGAGGCTTATGACGAGAGAGACCTGAGGAGGCTCAACGAGCACATCCTGTACATCTTGGGGTACGACTTCAGGAGGGGGCGCATGGACGTATCTGCACATCCCTTCACTCAGGGGATTGGACTAGACGACGTTCGCATCACCACCTGGTACCACGGGAGAGATTTTAGGAGATCCCTGCTAGCGGTGTTGCACGAATTTGGCCACGCCGCCTACGACCTCAATATAGACAGAGCGTACTGGGCCACCCCAGTTCAACAAGGCGCCTCTCTGGGAGTTCACGAATCTCAGTCTAGGTTCTGGGAGAACGTCGTAGGTAGGAGCATGGAATTTGTTGAGGCTACGTTTGACGAGATGGTATTAGCACTGCCTTTCTTGAGGAGGTACTCTCCTAGCGACATCTACGAGTATTTCATCCTAGTGAGGCCCGAGCTCATCCGGGTCGAGGCAGACGAGGTTCACTACGGCCTGCACATTTACCTGAGGTACGAGATAGAGAGGCGTGTACTGGAGGGTGAACTCGGCGTGAAAGAGCTTCCGGAATTCTGGAACGAAGAGATGGAGCGGCTCATCGGAATCAGGCCAAGGAGATACGCAGACGGCGTGCTGCAAGATGTGCACTGGTCGTTAGGGTATGTGGGCTACTTCCCAACTTACTTCATTGGTACAGTTTTGTCGGCCCAGATAGCCTCAAAGATCCAGAATCTGAGTGAGAAGATTGCACAGAGGAGGTTTAGGGAGATCATGGGTTTCCTACGGGAGAGAGTGCAGAGATGGGGCTCAGTCTATGCTCCTAAGGAGCTGGTTAAGCGGGCCTTGGGAGAGGATCTCAATCCGGAAAGGTTCCTAGACTACGTCCGAGCGAAGTACGTAAGAACTGGGGGTTAAACTCACCCTCAGGTGTAATCACTAAATCTAGGAGTATTCCCGCCACGTGTACTTGCACTTGACGCAGGTGTATATTCTAGTCGGGGGTTCGTCTGCCGCGCGCGTCTGCTCTATCCTGAGGTAGGCCTCGGTGTGTCCACACTTAGGGCAGACAGCCTTGACCTTGGGGAGGGAGATTAGCTCTTCAGGTTTCTCTATGACGATCACCTTGTTCTCAGGCCCGCTAGTAACCCTCCTAGTGATCGTTAGGACCCTCCCCTCAGTGCCCTCGTACCCGCACCTCGGGCACTTGAACACTACCTTCCCTTCCACCACTTTTGGAGACATAAGCGCCCCGCATTTTGGACAGATCAAAGCTATCCCTCGACAGACTCAGCCCTCACTTAAGGATTAATCTAGTTTGCGCGAGGTCCCAAGGATAGCTGAGTGAAGTGATCGAGTTGTTCAGCGCTTGATTAGAGACATATGGCCAACCGTTAATATATGGCCTGTGAGGAAGCCCACGATGAGCCATCATCGCGTCCCTGTGCCGAGAGTGCCGCTTAGGCTGCCTTCGAGGCAGAGGAGGAGACGCGTGGCTGTGATCGTTGATGGGCCGAACATGCTCCGAAAGGAGCTGGGTGTCGACCTCGAAGAGGTCTCCAAGGTGGCGTCTGAGCTTGGGAGCGTGCGGCTTAAAGTAGTTGTTTTGGATAGGAAAGCCCCTGAGAAGCTTGTAGAAGCCGTTATGAATGCTGGTTACAAGGCTCTCATATCTCCAGGCAAGCCTGAGGTTGACTTCACTATAGCCGCGATGGACTCTATCCATGATGACAAGATCGACGCGCTGGCCCTCGTCACGAGGTCAGCAGCGTACATCTCTCTAGTCTACAGAGCCAAGGAGGCGGGAAAGGAGGTGGCTGTAATAGGAGCCGAGCCCGGATTCAGCGTTGCCCTCAGGAAGGCGGCAGACGCATCATTCACGATTGGAACTCCTTCTCCTCCCGACGAGAGCGCGGAGGAAGAATAGAGAAGCTATGGAGAATAGAAGGGAGGCTGCAAGCCCTAGGCCGAGCACGACCACGCCAACCCTTCCCAGTAAGTACTCGCCACTGTAGTAGCAGGCGAGCCAAGCTGAGAAGGACACCGCCACCGCCAGGAGCTTCTCGAGGTAGTCTCCCCTCCCCAGCGCGTACGATTCGATGGCGCTCCCTACGAAGGCAGCGGCCGTGAACAGGAAGAATAGGTGTGAAGTGTTTCTTAGAACAGTACCCACGACTATGCCAGCTGGGTACTGTCCCGCCATGCTGGAGGCGGTCCTGTAGGCTTGATAAGCGCTGACGGAGATCCCGGCTAACCCAAAGAACAGTGAAAATATGCCGGTAGCCCCACCGAAGTACCGAACGGCTCTGATCAATCTGTTTGTTATTGAGAACCCCTTTTCCATCAGAAGGAGTCCCATGAAGAGTATGAAGCCTGTGGTGAGGTACTTCTGGAGGTTCAGGAGGGATAGTATGGCGGCGAGGGCTAGGAGGGCACCAGGCACGCCTAGCGCATACGCTCTCGCCTCTGGGCTCTCTAGCAGCCTCTCAATGTATCGCCTTATGAGGAAGTAAGTCTCTTCAAGCTGTCTACTCTGCTGTACTATGACCCTCCTAACGCTAATCGTAGGCACGAATTTGAGTAGGAGTGGAATCACGCGCTCGTCGTCAGCACCGTCTGACACCAGGATGGCGTGATCTGGCTTAAAGAGGGAGGTAACCTCCGCCATCTGTCGGATAATTTCTTGGTCGGCCAGAAGCTCACTCGTGTGATGTCCTGTTATCGTCACGACCTCAACCTCAGCTTCTGGAAGCTCCCTCTTGACCTCCTCCGCCGCTTTGACGGCGCCGAATATTGCATTCGCGTCTGCTTCCTGGGGATCAGCGAGAGCGAGTCTCGTTGCAGCCTCAGTGTTTGCATCCACACCAACTATGGGGCCCCTGAGGCCAGTCTTCAGACCTAGATCGTCATCTCTATCTATGCAGATTATCAGCACGCGTTTTGGCGCTCCTTCGGGGCCCCTAGTAACCAACGTAGGTCAGGGAGCGCGAGCCGCTCGGAATTAAAAAGTGGATGGCTATTGCTAGCCTGCTGCAGGAGGCCCGCTCTCTAGGTATCCGGCCTCTATCAGGGCCTTTAGCTCCTCGAGAGTGAGCTTCTCCCCGCTCTTATACTTCTCTAGGGCCTCTTGGGCTAACTTGCTCTTCAACTGTTCCTCGACCTGCTTAGTGGCTGCATACATCTCTTCATAGGCCTTCTTCAAGGTCTCCCTGGCTGCTGTGAGGTCCTGGAAGATTGCGTCCATCTGAGCCTTCATTTCATCAACTTTATTGCTCTTTTCCTCGATATTCTTGCTGAGTTCATCCACCTCTGGCCTTATCTCATCGAGCTCTTTGATCAGATCGGAGATCTGCTTGTTCATCTCGCTCACTTGAGACTTGAGCGCCTTTATCCTCTCCCCTGTGTCTCTGATGAAGAACCGCCACCTCTCCGCCTCTGCCATGATCTCAATGAACTTTCTCTTGAGCTTCTTGGCCTCCATGAGCGTCTGAAGCATAGCCTCTAGGTGGCTTATCCTCACGACTAGGTCTCGCTCAGCATCCCTGGAGAGGGGTTGGGTCTCTATCCTCCTCTCCAACGCCGCAATCCTCCTCCTAAGAACCCTCTCCGGTACGCCGACCTCAGCCATGAGACTCTCGTATTTGTTCCTGATCTCCATCGCTTCCTGTCTAGCCTTCCTGTACTCCTCAATCACCTTCTTTCGCTCCTCGAACAGCTTCTCTATCTCCTCTCTAAGCTTATTCCGCTCTTCTATGAGTTCCCTTATCTTCGCTCTTTTCTCTCTTATCTTTTCTATCAATCCATTCAGAGATAGTGGTGACGTCTTCAACCTCTTAGCAAGTTTGTGGACATTGTAATACAAAGGATTTGGGACAGTTGTCTCATCGATCATAAAACTCAAAAATCTTCCTATAAACCTCTCGTTCTTGTAACCTCTCTTGTTCAAAGAACTCATGGTCTCAAGGAAGACTCTGTCATGAAGTTCGCCCAACCATAGAGGACCTGCTAAAACAGCCTTTGCTCTTTGACCTTCATGCGTTTCTTCCCATGGAAACTCAGAACAAGAGTAGCTCATGTCCTTAGGATCGTACAGAACATAACCAACCTTGCGCGAACATTCGTACGCATTCCTCGCACCCCTTACCAACATAACGAAAAGTTTGAAATAATGTCTGTGGGAAAGGGTGAACAATGGCACTATACCGAAATCGTACTCAGCTGCTGCCCATTGGAGATTGGCAAGGAGGATCCGTGCACCCACCTCGTGACATGCAAACTCGTTCAACGGTCTGGAATGGTAGTGTTTGACACATGCCTTATAATGTGCCCCGCAAAGGACTGCTGTGTCGGTTGCCGTTACAGACAGTATCCCTTTCTTG
>JAVCBV010000161.1:0-5665 GCA_037917695.1 Thermoproteota archaeon
CGAGACCCTTATTCCAGGACAAATCACGACGGCGCTGAAGATATCCCACACTCGAGGATCTGCTGTGGAATCCGTGCCCAGTATCAGTCCGCCTTTGGCCACCCTCTGGACCACGTCTATGACCTCTCGCTTCAACCGCCAGTTAGCTCTGAGTGCCAGCGAGAAGCTCAGCTCGGCTGCGGTGAGGTAGACGGGGAACTCAGCTGATATGGCTTGTAGCATCACCAAGAGAGTTGCTGCCTCTCTCACGGACAGAGGCTCAACTGAGGAGAGGTCGACTACAAGCGCACCGTACTTTGGCATTAGATCTATTACCGAGAAGCGCTCCCCGCCGCTAAAGATCTCTGCCAGAATACGGAGTTCGCCAGGTGAGGTCAGATCCTTCGAGATCCTGTCGAGCGACCTATTTCTCAAGGCCTTGGCGATGGCCGCTGAGTTCCCTCCGCACAGAAGGGATACTATTTGGGCCGCCTTGTGGTAGAGTTCCTCTGGAGCTGTGGGACACATTAAGTCGATTTCCTCTGGACCAACTCTGACGAACGGGGCTTCTATAGATGCCAACTCTTCAATAGCCACTCCACTGGTATCTATTATAACCACTCGAGCTGGAGACTTGGCTAGCTTGGATGCCAGGTAGAAGGCCACGCTTGAGGCAGATTGGGGATCAGGTCCCACGACTAAGGTAGATAGCCTCTCCCACGGCGCGAACTCAAGATCCGGAGGATGTGACTCGCTGACACTTTCTTTGCCCGAGGGGGAGGCCGCGGACACCCTCCCCAGGACGGCGGCCACGGTGGCCGCCGTCACGGACCCAAGAGCCGGAGAGACTGTGTAAGCGAGGGCCCACCCAACTAGCAGAGACGCGGCGATTCTAGAAAGCCCGAGCGACGCTTTTGCAGTTCGACCAGACAGCAAGAGATAGAGCCCCAAGACCCCTAACACTGAGAGAGCTGGCGATATTACGACTTGGGCACCCTCTCTGAACAGGTACTCTGTCCGTGCAACGAAAAGCAGTACGAGAATAGCTAGGCCCACGCGAGTTATCTTCTTCACGTTCAGGCCCATCACCCTAGCTCCTCAGCCGCCGAGTGCACGGGGTACCTTCTCAATGGCCGCCCGCGGCGTCTAAGCCCTCCAAGAGGGCGACGACTTAATAAATCCTAAATAAAACAGCCGTGATAAAGGACGTAAAGCCGTGAAGGTGGTCGCATGATCGCGCAACCATGCGAGTTAGTGGTAAAGACCCTGATACCTGCGATCAGGGCAATGGTGGCCAGAGAGCTCGTTGTTAGCTCCGGGAAGAAGCAGATAGAAGCTGCAGAGCTGTTGGGTGTGACTCAGGCCGCTATAAGTCAGTATCTCAGGGGAACGAGGGGAGGGCGCCTACGCCTCGACAGGTACCCAGGGGTAATAGCGATCGTGAGGAAGCTGGTGCAGGGTCTAGCCAGCGGCAAAATCAGCAAGGACGAGGCAGCTATTTTGGTTTGCGAAGCTTGCTACACGGCTAGAAAACTCGGAGTATTCTGCGACGCTCAAGTGGGGGCCAAGAACAAGTTCGCGGAGACTGCTCAGCTCCTCTGCAAATACGATATTCTACGAGAGAAACTCTTGGATAAGCAAAGCTGGCTCTAGTGAGGGGATCTATGAGAGAGGTACCCCAAATCTTCGATTTTGATCAAAAACAAAGCTGAGAGCGCGGAGGGCCCCAAGAAGCCCTAGGATCGGGGGCTCAGGCCGTCAGTGAAAATATTTTTACTATTTTGCAAAAGTCCCAAGCGCGGGTGCGTCTTCTTGGCGGAGGTACCTAGGATAGTGGTTGAGCCTCCTGGACCGAAAGCCCGAGAGCTCCTTGAGAGAGATGCTCAGGTGATCTCTCCATCATACGTACGCTTCTACCCGCTAGTTGTTGAGAGGGCCGAGGGAACTCTCCTATACGACGTTGATGGGAATGTGTACATAGACCTGAACTCGGGTCTGGCTGTTATGAACGTTGGACACTGCCACCCTGAGGTCCTAAAGGCCATAACTGAGCAGGCAAGCAAGCTCCTTCACTATTCAAACACTGACTTCTACTACGAGATCTCAATAAAGCTCGCCGAGAAGCTCGCTCAGATAGCACCCGGCGAATTCAAGAAGAAGGTGTACTTTGGGAATAGCGGCACAGAGGCGGTAGAGGCGGCGCTGAAACTCGCAAGATGGCACACCAAGAGGCAGTACTTCATAGGCTTCATCGGCGCATTCCACGGGAGGACTCTGGGGTCTCTGAGCCTGACATCCAGCAAACCCGTCCAGAGGGCCAGGTTTTCCCCCCTCCTGCCTAGCGTGGTCCACGTCCCGTATCCCTACTGTTACAGGTGTCCCTTCAGGCAGAGCTACCCTGAATGCGAACTGTACTGCGTGGACTACATAGAGGAGTGGGTTCTCTCAAAGTTCGTGCCCCCTGAGGAGGTCGCCGCGTTCGTGATAGAGCCCATTCAAGGCGAAGGAGGTTACATAGTGCCGCCTCCAGGCTACTTCGAGAGGCTCAAGAAGCTGGCTGAGAAGTACGAGATCCTGCTGGTTGTAGACGAGGTGCAGTCGGGCATGGGCAGGACTGGAAAGTGGTGGGCTATTGAACATTGGGGCGTCGACCCAGACGTAATGACGTCTGCGAAGGCGCTGGGCGGAGGACTGCCGCTAGGCGCGATGATAGCTAGAGACGAGCTAATGGACTGGGTCGGCGGGTCTCACGCCTCCACATTTGGTGGAAACCCATTAGCTTGTGCTGCAAGTTTAGCAACCATATCGATTATCGAGAAGGAGGGGTTGCTAGAGAGAGCCTCTAAGCTGGGAGAGGAGATAATCAAGCGTTTCAAGGACATGAAGGAAAAGCACCCGTTGATTGGAGACGTCAGGGGGAAGGGATTCATGATAGGAGTTGAACTTGTGAAGGATAAGTCCACAAAGAAGCCTGCTAAGGAGGAGGCCAAGGAGGTGATGCTCAGATCCTGGAAGAGCGGCGTGGCGGTCATAACCGCTGGTCTGAGCACGATAAGGATAGCTCCTCCGCTCAACATTCCTGAGGAGTATCTTAACAAGGCCATCGACATAATAGAGGACAAGATCACCGAGGTTGAGAGGGAGAAAGGCATCTCCTAAGGTTACTGCAGGCCCCAGGAGGTAAGACGGGCGTCGAGCGCCCGTCTTTTTTTTTATCCCCCAATGAGACATCTTAGGGTGTCTTCAGATGGGAGGGTGGCCCAAGAAATCGACCGCTTTCTTGCTGGTATTGCTTCTCTCAGGGCTTCTGGTGGCCTCTGCCCTTGCAATCCCTGTAGTCGTAGTGTATCTCCCGTATGAGCAAGTGCCAAGCGATTTCGTAGTGACAGGAACTGGTGAAGGCCCGCCCACAGCCGTTCCTGATCCGCCGAGCGCTCAAGAGGGAGGAGCCCAACCAACTTACGGCGGGTTGGTGCACAGCATACCCATAGTTCCCCTGTAATTACTCCACCACTCAAACCTTTATTTCACACACAAGCCTTGGAGCATTCGCACGGAGCAGATTCAATTCAGTGAGAAGCAAGAGGTGATTCAACATGGAGGCAAAGGTGATCTCTGAAGGACTCTCTGCACGCCTCAGAGAGAGGGGCTACGTAATCAAGAGGTTCCAAAACAGAATCGAGGCAGTAGGCGAGGAGGGAAAGGTTGTGATATTCTCGCAGGGCGGATGGATAGCTATGAGGTACGAAGGAGAGGGCGTGAGGGCAAATCTATCCCTGAATTCGGATGAATTGAACAAGCTTTTCATATAAATCTCCATATACACTTTTTGTTTTTTCTCTAAAGAAGCTTTTCCTCGCCAATAAGAAGGCTACAGACGTCGATCGACGAAGATTATGCATCCGCATAATATAAAAGCGGAGTTCTTATGCGTAATATGGGGGATGTATATGCCGAAGATCAGGGTGGCGCTGGCGGGCATCGGCAACGTCGCGTCCTCGATCGTTCAGGGAGTCTTCTACTACAAGGATGCCCCCGACGAAAGCTTCGTTCCGGGTCTAATGCACGTGAGGATGGGCCCGTACCACGTTGGTGACATCGAATTCGTGGCAGCCTTTGACGTCGACGAGAGGAAGGTTGGTAAGGACCTCTCAGAGGCAATCTTTGCTCCACCTAACTGCGTTCCAAAGTTCGCTGACGTGCCCAAGCTGGGAGTAGAGGTCCTAAAGGGCCCAGTTCTAGACGGCGTGGCTCCGCACATGAAGGAGTTTAAGTACGGCGAGGGCTTCAAGGTGGACGACTCCAGGCCGAGCGTGAACGTCGCTGACGTTCTCAAGGAGGTCGGGGCAGATGTTCTTGTGAACCTCATTCCAGTGGGCTCCTATGAGGCCAGCAGAGCCTACGCCAGGGCTGCGTTAGAGGCCAGAACCGGCTTCGTCAACGGGATACCCGAGTTCATAGTTAGCGACCCCGAGTGGGCCAAGAAGTTTGAGGAGGCTGGAGTCCCCGCCGCTGGCGACGACTTCAAGAGCCAGCTCGGTGCCACGATTCTCCACAGGGCAATAGTCGAGCTGGCGGTTGACAGAGGGCTGAAGGTGCTAGAGACCTACCAGCTGAACATAGGCGGCAACATGGACTTCCTGAACATGATCGAGGAGGACAGGCTCAAGACCAAGAGAATCAGCAAGACCGAGGCAGTGACCAGCCTAGTGCCCTATGAGATCAAGGCAAGGATAGGCCCAAGCGACTACGTTCCCTTCCTAGGAGACAGGAAGGTGATGTATGTATGGTTCAAGGCTGAGCAGTTCGGCGGCTTCCCGGTGTACATAGACGTCAAGCTCAGCGTCATGGACTCTCCCAACGCAGCCGGAGTGGCTATAGACGCCATTAGAGCAGTGAAGATAGCCATGGACAGAGGAATAGCAGGCCCTCTCGTTGAGGTCAGCGCGTACTTCTTCAAACACCCGCCCAAGCAGTTCCCAGACCCTGTCGCCAAGGAGCTTGTAGAGAAGTTCATTAGGGGCGAGTGAAGCCCCCTTCCCCGTCTTTTTACCCTTCAGACCCGATCGGCCATTAGCCCTGTGATCTTGGGGAGTTAATATATTGCCTAGATTCCGGGCCAGAGATGCCCCCTTGGGCCTTGGCATCGGCGCCCTCGCAGGCGTTTCTGCTGGGAGAGCATGCTGTCCTGTACAGGCAGCCTGCTCTGGCCGCCTCTGTGGATATCAGGTCTCGCGCCAAGGTGGAAGTCGTCTCAGAAGCCGGGCTCTTAGAGGTAGAGTCCTCAGCATTCCCCAGACCGTTCCGAGGGCACTTTGACTCCTCAGGCGAGGTCTCCGGTGTAGGCGAGTCTGGGCTGAGGAGTATAGCCCAGGGCGTGGCCAAAATTGCGGCCTCAAGGGACCTCTCAGATCTAGGCTTCAGGGTTCGCATAGAATCTGATGTTCCCGTGAGCAGCGGAATGGCCAGCTCCGCGAGCGTGTCAGCATCTGTAGTGGCTGCGATGACAGCGGCCTTAGATATCAAGATGAGTGAGCAAGAACTCTTGGATGCGGTCTACGTGTTTGAAGCAATAATCCACGGGAAGGCCAGCAAGACAGGACCAGCTTGCGCCGTGTTTGGAGGGCTTATCTGGGTTGAATGGGGCCCGAACGGTATGAAAGCAACCCCGCTAAGGGTAGAAGCC
>JAVCBV010000042.1:0-5624 GCA_037917695.1 Thermoproteota archaeon
CTATCTCTTCGCCGCTGGGCGAGAACTCACGCTCCTCCCTGAGGACCACAGGCTTCACGACACCGCCCACGAACTCGGTGACGCACTCATATGAGGGGTACGTGGGCATCGGAATTATTACCTCGTCTCCGGGATTGACGAAGGCCATCAGCGCAGCAAAAATGGCCAACTTAGCCCCCACGGTGACGACTACCTGATCAGGAGAGACGTCGATGCCTCTACTTGATGAAACGAATTCTGCAATGGCCTCTCTCAGCTCCAGTATGCCGTTCGATGGAGTGTAGCCGGTGAATCCCTCATCTAGCGCCTTCTTGGCGGCCTCCTTGATGTGCACCGGAGTATCGAAGTCAGGCTGGCCTATCTCACAGTGGATTATACTCTTTCCCTTCCTCTCAAGCTCCTTTGCACGGGCCAGGACAACGAACGCGCTCTCCACACCGAGCTTGGACATGCGATCAGCGAACCTGGGCAACTCGAGCACCCAGGGTCTACTCCATGGCAAATTATCTAAACCTTTTACTGGTTCACTAGAGCCTTCACTCTCCACTGAGACTACTCAGATTGCTCCAAAACATCACACAATTCATTCCATGAGGGGATCCCTTCCGTGGCTCCCGCTTTAGTTACAGCTAAACCTGCTGCTACGTTTGCGGCCCTGAGCGCCTGCTGAGGCGTCATCCCACGGAGCCTAGCAACGGTATACGCGGCGTCAAAGACGTCTCCGGCCCCCGTCGTGTCGACTGCCTTCACTCTCAGTGCAGACGCCTCCAGAACTCGTCCCTCCAAGCACACCAACGCCCCTCTAGATCCTCTCTTCACGACGACCTCCGGAACTCCTCGTTCTGAGAGCGCCATAGCCGCTTCTACAACATTCTCTTCTCCACTCAGCTTCATGGCCTCTAGCTCGTTTAGAAACAGTCTACCAACTTTGTTGAGCAGTTCTAGGACCTCCTGGCGGCTTTCTGTAACTGCCCTCCACCCCGGATCCCAGGAAAATCCAGGTCTAATCTCTCCAAGTTTTCTTGCTATGCGCAATCTCACGCTGGAGGCGTGTAGTACCTCCGCTCCTTTGATGTCTGGACTGGCCCCCTGGAGGACTTCGTCGTTCAAAAGGAGGTTTGCACCGCGAGCCCTTAACATTCTTCTCTGTTTTCCTAGTTCGTTGATAATCACTACGAACCCAGTGGTCACACCAGAGCCTATCCTCACCAGCCTTGTGTCCACCCCACGTTTGGCCATCTCCTCGAGATAGTACCTCCCGAGGGGGTCGTCACCGACGACTGCGAGAATGGCCGACTTTGCTCCAAGTCTCGAGCAGGCAACTGCGAAATTTGATGCGCTCCCTCCCACGCCTACAACCGCAGATGTGACATCCACATCTTCGTCTGGCTCTGGAACGCACTCCACAAAGACGGTTATGTCTATGTTTGCGTTCCCAACGGCTAGGATCTCCACGAACTCACCTCCTCAGGAGGCCAGGGTAGAAGTGAGGCTTGTTCTCTTCCTCTTTTATGCTGTCCCACTCGGAAAGTATCTTGACAGCCTCGTTTGCGGTTCTTATTGCCTCGAGTTCTCCAGCTATCTTGAACTCATCCCTCAGCCTCTGAGCGTAAACCGCGCACACGGCCCCCGCCCTCTTACCGAATAGCGAGGCCAGCGTGAGGATGGTCGCCGCCTCCATCTCGATGTTGACCACTCGGGCCGCCCTGAGGTCAGGTACGATGTTTTCCATCCAGCTCTGCCAGTAGCCCCCACAGCCTCTGCGGCCCTGCCCTGTGTAGAAGCTGTCTGTGGAAGCCGTTATCCCAACGTGGTACCTGTACCCCAAGGTCTCTGCGGCCTCTATCAGAGCCATCACGACTTCAGGGTGGGCAACGGCCGGGTACTCCGGTCTGACGTACTGGGAGCTGGCTCCATCCAGCCTCACAGCTCCGAGGGTGATTACAATATCCCCCAGCTCCACCTCTGGCTGGATTGCTCCTGTGCTGCCTACTCGGATGAAGGTGTCCACTCCAAGCCTAGCGAGTTCGTCGACTGCGATGGCGGCAGCAGGGCTACCTATCCCAGTGGATGTGACCATCAACTCCACCCCCCTGTACTTCCCTACGTAGGTCACGTACTCTCTGTGCTTTGCGACCAGCCTAGACTCGTCCCACTCTCGAACTATCTTCTCCACCCTCTCCACATCGCCTGGTAGGAGCGCGTACCTCCTCACGTCGCCAGGCCCAAGCCCCACGTGATACTGCACTCCTCCAGGGAGTTCAGGCCTCTCCGCGCTGCGAAACCCTCCTGACAATCAAATCACCTCTCGCAGGATCAAGCAAGAGGTCAAGCGAGAAACATTAATCATGAGCGGCGCTCGGAGGCAGGGCTACCCTATGATAGTTGCTGGACCGGACGACTCATTCACGAGGTCTCTAGCCAGCGAGCTGGGAGCTGATGTCCTCCCAATAACTAGGAGGACGTTTCCAGACGGTGAGCTCCAGCCTAGACTGATGGTGAGCGAGCAGATCAACCTGAAGGAGGAGACCGTGATACTCGCGATGCGCATGAAGGCAGCTTCGTGCCGACCCAACGACTACTTGGTGGAGTACCTCCTGACTCTCAGGAATCTGAAGAGGGAGATGAAAGCTGGCAGGGTCATTGCGGTGATTCCCTACTTCCCCTACGCGCGTCAAGATGAGATATTTAGGCCTGGTGAGCCCCTAAGCTCTAAGTACGTCGCAGAGATGCTAGAAGCCATGGGAGCGGATGCAGTCATCAGCGTAACGGTCCACCTACACAGATTGAAGCAATTCTCCGACATCTTCGGCAGGATACCCGGCGTAAACGTCAGCGGAATCCCTTCTCTGGCTAGAGAGGCCTCGAAGTTCGATCTGAAAGATCCTCTAATAATAGGGCCAGACGAGGAAGCCATAATCTGGGCCGAGGAGTTTGCAAAGCACGTCGGCGCCAGAGGCTACACATCCTTCATCAAGGAGAGGGATCGCGAGACTGGCGAGATCAAGATGACCGTGAGGGAGTTCGACTTAACTGGCAGGGATGTCGTCGTGGTGGACGACATAGTCTCTACCGGAGGGACTATGGCGTCTGCCATCGCGGCTGCAAAGCGGATGGGCGCCTCTAGGGTTCTCTCCGCCTTCGTCCACCCTGTGCTAGCGGAAGGGGCCCTCGACAAAATACTCGGTGCCGGCGGGGATGTAGTGATAGCAGGGGATACGCTAGAGTGGCTGGGATCTAGGGCATCGGTTGTCCCAGAACTCAGCAAGGCCATCAAAGAGATGCTATGAGGTGGACACATGCCAAGCATTCCGAGGGGGGTAGCCTTAGCAGGGACGGCGCTACTCCTGATAGCACTGTCGGCCCTCCTGCTGGCAGTAGACTTGGCTCTCGGGCTAGAGCTGCTGGCATACCAAGTTATACCAGGTTCCCCAGCAGTCTCCACGAAAGGGGCAGCCCTGCTGCTGTCTGTATCTCTGGTTACCGTGGTTACATCCTACGGCGTGTTCGCTGGTGCTCCGTGGGGCAGAGTGTCCGGCGGGGTCGCGCTGCTGTGCTTCTCCCTCTATCTTCTTCAACTGTGGGAGCTGAGACCTCAGGTACTCCCGATCTCTGGGGTTCTTGGACTATTGGCAGTGTATCTCTTCTTATCCAGAGAGGCCGCTCTGTACTTCAAGGGCCGAGAGTGGAGAGAAGAAGAGATAGAGCCCTCATACGAGGGTAGGCCCACAGTCTCAGAGTTCGAAGGAGAGTAGGTCCTCGTCAAGAGGGTCTAGCCCCACCAGAAAGCCGTTCAGCCCATATATCGGCACCACTGGAACCTCTTCTACCAAAGTGGCTTGCTCGGGGTACCAGCTTACAATGACTGGGATGAGCCTCGTGCCCTGAAGGTCGAGCCCTAGACAGCTCGAGACCCTAGCTAAGGCTGAGACTCTGGCCCTATGGTCTCGCGCAGCGGCCATCAACCTACTGGTTAGTCCCCGCCTTACACTCCATCTCTTGCACTCAACTGCCAGCGATGCGAGCGAGCTGCGGGCAAGCAGATCTATCTCCCACCTGCGTCCACTCTCCGTAAATCTCAGCCGCCTAGCAAGGAGAACGTAGCCGGCAGCTTCTAAGAACTCAGCAACCAGGTCCTCGAACCCCCTCCAATCAAGCAGTGCTGCAGCCCTGTCTGGCGGAACCCCAAGCTTTACTAGGGCTACGGCTGCCCTCAGGGGGCGGACTTCTCCCTCTTGAATTGCACCCCTCGACGCCAAGTACTCTCTCAGCGAGGGGTCAATCTCGTCTATCTTGCCCCTCAGCAGGGCAGGCAGATATCTCAGGGCTAGAGACCTCAGAGGCTCACTCATTTAGATTCCTCAACCTGCCGGCACGGTGAACTTCTCTACCAGTTCCTCTACAGGCATTAAGATCACTTCAAGCTTCCCTAGCGTCCTCAGATACTTGGCGGCCTTTGCAGAGTTGGTGGCTACCACACTGAACCCCATTTCCCTCAGGGGCGCCACCACCATACAGGTGTCTGCGTAGAGCTTCACACCAGCCGACTCAAGTTCTCTCACCAAATCACGCGGTAGTTGGCTCAACGTAGTTCTTGCTGTGAAGAGCCAGAAGGGGACAGATGCTCGCCTTCCCCTCAATAGAGACCATGTGTGCCAGATCTCGGATAGCGACAGGTGCGGGCAGCCGAGAGTCACTAGGTCGGGAGAGGACCCCGTGGTGTTTAGCCTATCTTCTACTTCTCTGAGATCCTCCTTTCCTATCGAGAGTCTCGCGGCGCCGTCTGCTGGCTCCAGGTGATGCTCTGGAGTTATACCCTCAATGTGGAACAATTCTATGCTCCCAGAGGCTGCTCCTCCAGCTCCCAGGGCTTTCATTTCATCAATAGACGCATTTCTAACCCCCTTCAGCAAAGGAACAGCGTGAGGGTAGAGTTCGCCCACCAGATAACCGAGTAGAGAGAACTCGGTTGTGTCCTCTAGCTCCTTATCGACATCCACCAAGACCGTTGGCCTCCTGTTCTCCTCAGAGTGCATGCCGTATGCGGGCGTCAGGCCTGCCACCGCCGCTACTATGGCTTTTACAGATCCCTCTCTGTTAGTTCTGGCCCCCAGTACGCTGTTGGCGAATGCAACGGCGCTGGACTCCCCCCAGCACACGTGCTCACCCGGCGCAGGATGGTTACCGACTAGGTATGGAGTGCATGTTAGCGTGGGCAGGACGCCCATTCTTTTCAACGCGTTTACTATCCTAATCTGTTTCTCCGCGAAGCTCTCTGGAACACCCATATCTCTCCAGCGCGACAGATCCATGCCTGCCGGGTTCGAGGTGGAGAGAACCCTCACTTTGACTCCGCGTTCAGCCAGCCCCTCAAGGAACTCTAGCCCCGCCTCTCCGATGGTGGTGTAGGAGACCCCAGAGATGTGAACCGACCTTACTCGCACGTACCCCTCCGCCCCCGCCAGCGAGGCCTCCCTCTGCAGGAATCTGACGAACTCCTCAGGGACCTCGGCGTCGACCTCCAGCTCCGGCGCCTCAGCTGACCTCAGCACCCTTACTGGAATACCCACCAGCTCCGCGCTGATGGTCACGCTGTCAGGTCTCTCTAGTATTATCTCCCTCGG
>JAVCBV010000004.1:0-5613 GCA_037917695.1 Thermoproteota archaeon
GCATGGGAGTCTCCAAGTTGACTCCAGGCAAGAGCATCAGGTGGATAGCAGAGGAGAGAGCCGCGAGGAAGTTCCCCAACCTCGAGGTTCTGAACTCCTACTACGTCGCTGAGGACGGGAGGTACTACTGGTACGAGGTCATTCTCGTTGACCCTCACCACCCCGTTATCAAGAGCGACCCCAGGATCAACTGGATACTGAACCCAGCTAACAAGAGGAGGGTATTCAGAGGTCTCACGAGCGCCGGTAAGAAGTCGAGGGGCCTGCGCAAGTTCAGAGGTATCCCCCCAATAGTGAAGCGGTTTAAGAGGAAGAGGAAGGAGTCCTGAGGGGGAAGGAGTATCCCTTGTCCCCCCCTTCTGCTAGAATTCCAGTCTCTCGCGTTGAGATCAAGACGTTTTGTTATCCCACAGAAGACAGAGAGCGAGTCATCTCAGCCATGCTGGCGCTCCTACCTGAGGATATCAGAGATCCGAGGGAGATCAAGGCTACTAAGCTGAGAAGCGTGCACAGATTCTCCTTTGAAGAATTCAAGTTGGAGGTGAGGGGGCGAAGAGCTCGAGAGGTCATAGCGTGGATCTTTTCGCGGCTCCCCGAGTCAGATCGTCACCGGCTCCTCGAGACCTTAGACAAAAGGGTAGATGGGAGCAGGCTGTACATTCGTATCGACAAGCAGGAAGCGGTAGATGGATCTCTAAGGCTTCACGGTGGAGGCATAGGAGGACACATACATGTGGTGGCTGCATTCTCGAGGGCAGTCCCCGTGGATCTCATCTCTGAGTATCTGAGAGGTGGCGGTGAGGGTAGTGAGGAGGTTCATAGACCTGAAGGTGAGGCTGGAGAGTAAAACTAGGGAGGAGCTGATATCAGCGTATCAGGAGGCAGTACAAGCCGGATACTGGGCGATATCAGTCTACTTCGATCCTGGAGAGTGGGGCCGCGAGGCCCACGATCTCATCAAGAGGCTTCGTGAAGAGGGGATTAACATCTACTCAACGGTCGAGGTAGACTCCTCAGACCCAGCGTGGAGATCCACGCTGGCGAGGCTTAGACCGCTGCCCGACTACTTGACCGTCAGAATCTCTAAACTGCCAGAGGGAAGAACGGCTAGCATCATAAAGATCGTGGACGGCATTACACTGACGTTGCGTAAGGACGCTCTGGCTTGGGATTATGTGAGCGCTAGAGAGGCGGCGCGTCTGCGAAAAGTAGTGGGCGTAGATGTCCTAGAGTTAATCAGCGAGCTGGAGGATCCTGTGAGGCTATCGGCCGAGCTAAGAATACTGAGGCTCGAGCTTGAGATCTCTAAAAGAGCGCGCCTCCCGATAGTAGCGGCGTCTGTGAACGCTGTACCGTCTGGGTTCATCCAGCCGCTGGTGGTTGCGTCGATCCTAGAGGCGCTGCTCGGCCTTGAGTGGCAGGGAGCCCTCAGCTCAATCAGCTCGTATCCGCAATCACTCTTGACCGGCGATAGGAGGCTTGCCATGCGGGGGTATGGTGCTTTTGAGGGCTAAGATTCCAAGAGGGCTCTTGGGGAGGAGAAGATACGTCTTGTTTGAGGTTCTGCCGCGAAACAACGCTCCCAGTCGCTCTGAATTGGAGAGATCGTTGAGGAGGACGGCATTGAGTCTGTACGGAGTCGTTGGGGCGTCAGAGATTGAACTTTCGCTGAAGTCATACTCCCAAAGGAGGGGCAGAGGTATTCTGAAGACCGATAACAAGTCGATCTCCCGCGTCCTTTGTTTACTCCTCGCGACCTCGAGAGTCCTTGGTCTATCTGGCGTAAGAGTCCTCGCCGTGTCTGGGACGCTCAGAGGCCTTTCTAGGAGGGAGAAGGAGGCGGGCAAAACTCTATAATCGAGAAACCACAGCTAGCTTTCGAGTTCAGAGGTGGTTTTAGATGTTCCCTCAAATGGCAAGCGGTTACGATCGAGCCATTACTGTGTTCAGTCCCGATGGGAGGCTCCTCCAAGTTGAGTACGCTCTCGCTGCCACTAAGAGAACCCCACTAGCCGTGGGAGTTAAGTGCGCCGGCGGGGTCGTTCTGGCTGCCAGCAGAAGGCAGACCTCCCCGCTGGCAAGCCCTCCGGAGAAGATATACAAGATAGACGAGCACGTAGGAGCTATAGCTGCCGGACTGATTGGAGATGGCCTCATATTAGTTGATAGGAGCCGATTGGAGGCTCAGTACCACCGACTAATCTATGGGGAGCCCATCACTGTCAGGAACCTGGCGAAGAGGCTTGCGTTGTTTAAGCAGCAGTTTACTCAGTACGCCGGTCTCAGGCCTTTTGGGGTCATAATGATATTCGGCGGTGTAGACAGCGGCCCCGAACTCTATGTCACTCACCCAGGCGGAGCGTTCTACGCCTACTCTGCGTTCGCAGTAGGCCGGAACTCTGAGAAGGTCAACGAGTTCTTGAAGGAGAACTACAAGCCTGACATGAGCTTGAAGGAGGCGATCTTCCTGATATTCAAGGCGCTGGTGGGGGCCTCCGAGACTCGAGAGGTTCTCAAACCCCGCAGTCTAGAGATAGCAGTCGTTCCAGCCGAGGAGAAGAAGTTCAGGACGCTTTCTGAGGAAGAGGTAGCCGATCTTCTAAAGGAGTGGGGTCGGCTCCAAGAGGGCGGTCAGGCTTAAACGATTAGTGTGTACTTTTCATTGGGGTGCTCGGCTCTTGCCAGAGACCGTGGTGGCTCGGCTCACGAGGGGTGGAAAGAGGTTTGAGATATTCGTTTACGCCGAGCCAGCCTATGAGTTCAGAGAGGGAAAGAGGAAGACGCTTGATGGCGTTTTAGCGGTGGAGCAAATATTCATCGAGGCCAGAAAGAGTCTAAAAGCGTCAAATCAAGACCTCAGGAAGCATTTCGGTACAGAGGACATAAACAAAGTCGCTGAGGTGATACTGAAGGAAGGAGACATTCAGCTTACTGCGGAGTACAGAAGGAAGCTGAAAGAGGAGAAAACCCGCTGGATAGTTAACTACATCCACAGAAATTTCGTAGACCCAAAGACGGGGCTTCCGCATCCTGTGTCTAGAATTGAAAAGGCTCTCGCGGAGGCTAAGGTGAAGATAGATCCTCTGAAGGAGCCGGAGGCTCAGATAAAGGATGTGGTGGAATCGCTCAGGAAGGTCCTACCGCTAAAGTCAGGGATGGTTGTGATGGATATCGAGGTTCCGGCAGCTGTATACGGGAAGCTACGCGCATCCTTAGGCGGTCAGGGCGACATCCTTCGTGAAGAGTGGAGCAAAGACGGGTCTCACGCAATATTACGAGTCAGAGCCCCTCTTGGCTCGCAGGTTCTTATACTCGAGAGGGTGGGACAGGCAGGAGGACACGTGAAGGTGATTAGGGAAGAGGGATAAGAGTTGAAGGTTAAAGAGCCGAAGATATTAGTCGCAAATAGGGATCTGGTGCTCCCCGGCCAGGCTCTAGCCGTCGGCCCCGTCAAGCCGGGAGATTACGTATATGTAGACAAGAAGGGGGTTCTTAGATCGACTAAAGTAGGTCTGGCCGACATCAAGGATGACGAAATCAGGGTGGTCCCTCTCGCAGGGGGCTACATACCTCGGGAGGGGGATCTGGTTATTGGCACCGTTTCGAAGGTTGCTGGCAACACCATTCTCGTGAACATAAACTCCGCGTACATGGGAATCATAATTCCCCCTAGGGGGCTCAGAGGAGCATCAAGAGCGAAGTATAATCTGTCTCCGGGAGATGTAGTCTTAGCCAAGGTAAAGGCGTTCAACGGTGCATCCACCCCCCTCCTCTCCATCGAAGGAGAGGGGTTAGGGAAACTCCAAGGTGGGAGGATCTACGTGATCAATCCAACTCGCGTTCCCAGGGTTATAGGCAAGAGACAGTCAATGCTGATGCTCCTGAGGGATAAGCTAGGGCCGGACATAATCGTAGGGCAGAACGGAGTGATCTGGTTCAACCCAAGGTCGCTGAGGCACGCTCTCCTCTTTGAGAAGATTCTTCAAAAGATCGAGAGGGAGGCTCACGTGTCCGGACTCAGCGACAGAGTGCTTCAGCTGATAGAGAGTTCTGGTTTGGATGAAGGTAGTGGGAGCGTGTGATTTATGCCGCTAATTGTCGAGAAGAAGCCCGAGGTCCTTATCACCGATGAGGGAGTCCGAACAGACGGAAGGGGGCCCCTCGACATAAGGCCGATCAAGATTCAGGTCGGGATATTGAGCAGAGCCGACGGCTCGGCCTACATAGAGTGGGGAGGCAACCGAATACTTGCCGCCGTGTTCGGACCGAGGGAGGTTCACCCTAAGCACATGGCTCTACCAGATCGGGCGATCCTTAGGTGCAGGTACAACATGGCGCCGTTCTCAACACCAGAGCGAAAGAGGCCGGGACCCGACAGGAGGAGCATCGAGCTCTCAAAGGTCATAAAGGAGGCGCTGCTCCCCGCTGTCTTTGTCGAGAAGTATCCTGGAACGGCTATAGACGTCTTCGTCGAGATCCTCAGGTCGGACGCTGGAACGAGAGTGGCCGGGGTCACGGCGGCCTCTCTAGCACTGGCAAACGCTGGCATTGAGATGAGGGGCTTAGTCACGGCCATAGCAGTGGGCAGAGTCGGAGATTGGATAGTAGTCGACCCCAATCACGACGAGGATCAGTGGGGAGATGCAGACGTCCCGATGGCGTTCTTGATGGAGGAGAAGCTCGTAACCCTGCTGCAGCTAGATGGCCCCTTAACTGAAGAGCAGTTTGATAAAGCGCTGGAGCTAGGCTCGAAGGCGGCCGATCTGGTATACGAACTCCAGAAGGAAGCTCTGAGGAGGCCGTACGAAGTAGTTCGGCTTGAGATATTGAAGGGAGGCGAGTAGCATGATCGATGAGAGAATAGCAGCGGAGCTGGTTAGCGGCTATATTAGAGAACTGGCGGCGAGCGGTCAGAGGAAAGACGGCAGGACTTTTGACGAGATTCGCCCAATTGAGGTAAAGCCTGGAACCTTCACCAAGGGAGAGGGAGAGGCTTGGGTCTCGCTGGGCAACACGCAGGTGCTTGTAGGAGTCAAGGTCGACGTAGGAACGCCCTTCCCAGATACCCCGGACAAGGGCGTGCTGATCTCCAATGTAGAGCTGCTTCCATTGGCATCTCCGAACTTTGAGCCTGGACCGCCCGACGAGAATGCGGTTGAGATGGCTAGAGTGGTAGACAGAGCCTTGAGGGGCGCTAACGCGATAGACATGGAGAAGCTCGTCGTCAAGGTGGGAGAGTTAGTCTACATGATCTTCTTGGACATGTATGCCCTGGATCACGATGGGAACATAATCGATGCATTCGCGCTTGGATCCCTCGTTGCACTCTCGAGGACGAAGATCCCTGTGGTTGAGCTTCAGGAAGACGGAGAGATTCAAGTGAAAGAAGAGACGTTTGACCTTCCCATGAGAGACTTCCCAATCACGTTCTCATTCGTTAAGATCGGCGAAGCGCTGATGATCGACCCGACGCTGGAGGAAGAACTAATTTCCGACGCTGCCATCACCGTGTCTATCGATAAGGATGGCAGGGTCTGCTCGATCCAGAAGAGACACGGCGTATTCAAAATAGATGAGATTAAAAGGGCGATAGAAGTAGCCCGAGAGAAGTAC
>JAVCBV010000027.1:0-17430 GCA_037917695.1 Thermoproteota archaeon
AACCTGAGGTACGCGTTCGAGTACGGGGACGCCGGGTCCTCGTCGCCTAGGCCGTCGTGGCTGGACGACGACGGGCTCATCCGGGAGATAGATCCCCTCTACAAGCTGCCGGACTACAAGGGAGCCGTTCACTTCCACTGCGGGTTGAGAGATACGCTCCTCCCGCCAGAGACGTGCGCCCTGGCGCACAACGCGGCCATCCTCGCGAAGGATCGCAAGGTTTTCTGGCATAACGTCGCGCACGAGATGCCGCTGAGCGAGTACTTCGTCGAGGCGATTGACTTCTTCGACAGCGAGGTGACGCCGCCGTCGAACTCGATGGTAGAGGAGCTCGGATATTCACCCCTAATCCTCTACGGCAACGGCAGGTGCAGCATGTTCGAGAGTTGGGAGAGCAGCCCATTCGACTGTAAGAGGCCTGTGCTGATAGTTGCCTTCCAGCTGCACATAGAGGAGGCTCCCCCGGGGCATCCCAGGTACGACCAAGACGAGGCGATGTTCAACGAGTACGCCGACGTGCTGGACGCGCTGGCCGAGGTGTTCGAGCGGCACGGGGCCAAGATCTCGGTGCAGACGGAGAGACCCTTCGCGCGCGCCGACGTGATGTTTGGCCGTGGAATACTTGCGGACTTGGAGTCGAGGGGGCACGGCGTCGGGGTGCAGAGCCACATGGCCCACCACATCGACGACGACAAGCTCGCGTACACACTCCAAGTCAAGCGCGCCGTGGAGCTGGCCATCGGCCGCGAGCCCACCAACGTCGGCGGAGGGTTCGAGCTTGACGAGGCTTGTAGGCTTGGGATATGCCAGCCGGGCCTCAATTTCACGTCACTCACTGCTGTGGAGAAGCCGTACCACAGGGAGACCGGAAAGCCGCCGATCTGGCTGCACCCGTGGATAATAGGGCCCGTGGACATGACCGACCTAGGCGCGACCCCGGAGTGGCAGGTTCACGACGTCGACGGCGGCGTCGTCTACATACCGGGGTGGTACATGAACGAAGCTGGCTTCGAGGTCGCGTGCGCCACCAACGAGGACTGCTTCGCCGCCGTCAACGAGTCGTTTCACGCGGCGCTCGAGGCGGTGGACGAGAGGTTCATCAACGTCTGGTGGTTCAGCTCCCACCTGTACCAGACGAAGGGGAGAACCGACGCCGAGACGCAAGAGATACTGCAGAAGTACGACGAGTGGCTCTCTTACCTCGAGGACTATGCCGACAGGGGGGAGATAGTCTGGATGACGTTCGACGAGATCGCCGAGTTCTTCCTCCGGTGGGAGGCTCAGAGGCTCCGCTACATCTACGGCCTAGTATTGCCGACGTGGCGGCACAACTCCGTCGTCGCGCCGAACGTAGTCCAGTCAGCCTCTCCTGACGTCGCGGCTGCCCCCGCGGGCGCGCGCCAAGCAGAAGAGGGATCGGCTGTGCTACTATTTCCTCCGCGAGGACAACAGGCCCGAGAGCGTTGAGGTGGTGGCGGAGAGGCTCAGGGAGGCCCTGATCCCAACGGCCTACGCAGGAGCGAGATCCAGGGGTCTCAAGATCTGGCTGGCGTTCTGGCTGCTCTTGGGAGTGTACCTCTCAAGCGCCGCCTTCATAGCTCAGCTCTCACTTCTGCTGGCGTCCTCCACACTCTGTTTCACGTTGCTCCTCCTGCCTTTCCTTTACCTCTGGAGCCTGGTGGATGCTCACAGAACCGCGCGGGGCAGCGCTGGATCGAGACCCGGAGTGGCCGCGCTCATGTCCCTGCTCGTGCCGGGGCAGGGCCAGGCCTACTTGGATAGGGACAGGAGGGGCTGGTGCATTTGGCTCTTCCTCGTTGGCCCGTGGGTTATGGCGCTCCTGACGCTGCTGGAAGCTGTGAGGATCCCCGACACTCTGGCCACGGCCCTGCTCGTGTGGGCTGGCATGTCACCCCTGCCCTTGGTGTTAGCGTCGGCTTATGATGCCTACAGGCTGGGTAAGAGACTGCACACGAAAAGCCACTAGAGTGCTCCTCTTCAGAAAAAAGAGGCAACGGAGCTGGTGGTGGGGCCGGTGGGACTTTCATCACGCCCGGAAAGCCACGCGGAGCCTTCCAGTGCGTGATTTTGAACCCACGTCCTACGGGTTTCCCCCTCAGTGCTCCACTGACTGGAGCCCGCCGCCCTGACCTCTCCAGGGCGGCCTCGACCTTATCATCGGGAGGCCACCTGGCTGGGCCACGGCCCCACCGAGGTGCCGTGCATTTGGACAGTATATAACGGTTGCGAGGCCCCTCCACCCTGCTTCGGTTTCAGATGACCTCTCAGAGTCTCTCTCACTTGTTTCGAGGACGGACTTGGCCTTTTCGAGGCACTCCTCGTACGCCTTGCTGCCCGGCGATTACTCCGTCCTGTGCTCCTCAGGGCACGCGGCCGTCGAGGTGTTCTTCGCCGGTGGGCTCTCTCCGGCGGGCTGGGAGGGAGGACCTGTACAGGCGCTGGCGCCGGGGTGAACCCTCGTCGTAGAACTCAAACTACAATCCCCCACTGAGCAGAGGCTGGGGGTGGTATCCCTCCCAATCCTGATAATGTACAACCAGAACTACTTCGGCCGGTACTCGTTCAGGCTGTCGAGAACCAAAGCGTGTGTGGAGGCGACGCCCTGACGCCTCCCCTCGGCAACCGCGCGTAGACCATGCACTTCCCCCAGTTTGAGTGGTGCCTCCTGTCAGACGGGTGCGAGGGGTGGATCGTGAACGTGGAGGCCGAGGGCTGAAGTGTGGAGCCCCAGAGCGTTAGCCTGCTAGCCTGGCCCGTGTTTTGACAGCGCGCGATCATGCTCTCTCGCGCCTGATGAGATCAGTCACCTGCAGGACGAACTCTCTGATCGGAATCGACTCGCACTCCTCCTTCGTGACCAGGGCCGCTCTCCTGCCCATGCTCCATATCCTATCCGCGAGGCCCTTAAGAGGGAACTCTGGCACGAGCCTGTGGAAGTTCCTCAGAACCACCCTCTTGTCCAGCGTGGGCTCGCCAAACCAGACCTGAGCCAGCCTGATGGAATGGACAGCGATGCCGACGAGCATCCTAGGCTCCTCGACCCTGAGGACCCTCTTGGCCATGAAGTCGGCCATGGCGGGGACGAGGGACCTCCAGTCGACCTTCCTGAGCCTGGGTCTGAAGTCCTCTCCGTAGATTATCCTCCAAAGGGGGAGTTCGAAGGAGTATACGCCGAGGTACTTGAAGACGAGGAGTCCACCTCTGGAGAAAGCTTCACGTCGCTCCTCTCCAGCGGCAGATGGCCCTTGGGGACCAGCAGGAGGTCGAGCAGTCCTCCCCGCTCTCTCGGCTGGGGGAGCCGACCGAATACCTCTTGGAAGACCCTCTCGATGGGTCTGGCCGCCTCTGCAAACTCAGGCCAGCCACCCGGAGACAGCGAGGGCCAGTTGAGGACGCAGAACAGGTCTACATCGCTGAAGCATTCCTCGAAGTCGCCTCGAACGAGGCTGCCGAAGAGGGCGATCGAGTACACCCTCCCCCTGATCTCCTTGCTCAGCTGACTCAACTTGCTCACGGCCTCGTCCAGCGCCTTTAGGCACTCCTCCCTCGACGCCACTTAGGGCTACCTCCCCCAGACCTCCTCTAGGAACCTGAGCGGCGCCTTGGCGCCCTTCCTCCTCCTCCAGGCCCTTGCCGCCACAACCCCGGACACGATGGCTAGGGCCAAGTAGGCTCCGGCGGACGCCAAGTTCTCTCTGAGAAGGCTGATGACGGCCCCGACGACGGCCAGGATTGAGGCTGAGACTGCGAGCAGCAGAGAGAACCCGTACCTCCTGTAGCTCTCTCTGAGCCTCTCCAAGCCTCTGTGCCCCCTCAGACCTTCCCCTCCTCGAGCAGCACCACGGCCTCGAGGGCCGTCTTTATGGCCCTGTCTATGGCCTCCTTCCTCCTGGGGTCATCCTGGTCGACCAGCCCGCCCTCTCCCGTGCTCAAGTTGGCCACGACTCCATTCACCGTCCCGGCGTCGAGCCCCCTCAGGTGGCTCACTATGAAAATGGCGGAGCTCTCCATGTCGAGGCTGATGACGCCAAGATCCCTGAGCCCTTCTATGAACTCTGGCGTCTCGGCATAGAATGCGTCGTCGGAGCTTATGATGCCAACGTGGTGTCTGTAGCCGAGCGACTCGGCGGCCTTCTTCAGGGCCAGGAGAACCCTCAAGCTCGGCACCGCGGGGAAGCCCTCGGGCGCGTAGAAGTAGGAGGTCCCCTCATTCCTGAGGGCGCCACTCGGGATCACGAGGTCTGCTATCTTCACGTGCGGCTGCAGGGCCGCAGAGGTTCCTACCCTGATGAAGACCTTGGCCCCGACGTTCGCCAGCTCCTCCAGGGCTATGGTGGCAGAGGGACAGCCGATGCCCGTAGATGTGGCTGAGACCCTCACGCCCTTGTACGTGCCGGTGTAAGTGAGGAACTCCCTGTTGTGAGCAACCTCGCGGGCCTCGTCTATGTGCTCGGCTATGCGGAGCACTCTCCCCGGGTCACCCGGCAGCAGGACGTACTTAGCCACGTCGCCGGGCCTGACCTTGAGGTGGTACTGAAGCTGGCCCTCAGAGACCTTCTTCTTGTCGATAGCCATCATAGCACCCCGTGGGGTGCGCTCGTGATGCCTTAAATCAGCGCGGCCGACCTCGGCACTCACGCTCCACGACCATCAGGACTGGACCGCTCTCATGCCGTCCTTCAGCAGGGCCAGCCTGAACTCGACGCCCTCCACCTCCGGATTGGGGGCCTTGAGTATCTTGAGCTTTCTCTCCACGCTCCCCTCCCCTAGGCTCCTGACCAGCGTCAGGACTATGTCGGAGTACTGCGCCAGATACCTCGCGCACCCCTCGGGCTCCAGGGGTTTTGAGCACGGAGCGGTTAGCATAACCGATATCCCAGACCAACTCGTCTATTGAGAGGCCAAGGTTTTCAGCCTCCTCCAATAGGGAGTCCCTGTCCTGCACCGTTAGCAGGTACAGGACCTTCCCCCTTGGGAGGCTACGTGCCTGGCCATCTGGATGCCGAAAACGGTCTTTCCAACGCCAGACCCGCCGAATATGGCGATAGACCGACCACGGGGGACTTGCTGAATTGCCTGATCGATCGGAGGAACTCCCAGCATCATACCCCCTGAGGCCGCGGACGACATGGCGGTCGCGCGATTTGTCTCACCCTATTTATGCATACATGAACCTTATACATTGCTAACACGGGTTATCCCGTTAGATTTAGGACAGAATACACACATAAACTGAATAATAATCGTGTTATAGAAGCTTCTCTCATCATCATGGAGATGCTCCGCGCGAGTTCTCGTGCAAGTTCAACGCCGCCTAACAGTCGGCCCCCTCACCACTCAAACGACTTTGAGGCACAACGACTTCCCGAGCGATTCGGAGGAAGCATCCACGTCAATTCTGAGAGGATAAATCTCCCGACTAGACCTAGAGTCTTAATACGACCGAATAGAGGTTCTCTCGCCAGACGGCCACGTGTCCAGCGGTCTCAACCACCTAGGGTCGATATCACGTCGTCAACTCTATCTGAGAATGGCGGACCCCAAGTACATGGCAGCCCTCACGACCCTATAAGCCTCAACGGCATTTTGAGCCAAGAATCTCACAGCAGCAGGGCCGGCTCTATCGCATCCCGGCATGAGGCCCGCGAGGTCGGCCATCCCGGGATCTGTGAACTCCACGAGAACCTCAAGTGGGGGCTGAGGCGGCTCTGCCTTGACTTCTCCCCTTCTTACAGCCTCCACGGCTCGATACGCGGCCTCTTCTATGGTCTCTAGGGTTTTTCTCCTGGGAGGGCACAGGGCCGCGTACCTTCCTATAGCCCTCTTCGTGACCACCGTTAGAGCCGATGGGAATAGCCCTCTAGCCTCCTCCACGAGGGCGTCGTCCCCCGTCACGAGCGCCACGGGGACGCCCAGCTGATTTGCGACCATCCCATTCAACCCCAACTCCCCGACCTCCCTCCCGTTAATCAGGACGCGCCTCACCACGCGCCCGCTGTACGTGTGGCTGAGCACTCCCCTCCATCCAGCCCTGGCGTGGTAGCCGAGGAAGAACGCGCAGTCGAAGTCGCCAGTCAAGCCCTCGAGCATGCCCATTGGCTTCGGCGACCCGGTGATCAAGGCCGCCTCTGGGTGCAGTTCGTCAGGGAGCAGGTTCCTCATCGTGCCGTGGGAGTCGTTCACGACCACATGCGCGGCTCCCGCCTTGAGAGCCCCCTCGACGGCTGCATTGACCTCCTCAATCATCCACCTCCTTGCCCTGTCGTGCTCCCTGCCTTCTCTCAGCGTGTGCTCCGAGTGGACGACTCCCCAGACCCCCTCCAGGTCTGCCGAGATGTAGACCCTCAGAGTAGACACCCATAGGTTGGGGCCTCGTCACCCAATTAACGGCTGATGCGGTAGTGCGGCCGTAGTCACTATGCCCTGCGGCGCATAATAGTTTCCTCCCAGGTCATTCACGCCTGGGGTACCCCACCTGAAGCTGGCAGTGCTGTCCGCTGAGCGACCGCGGGTACTTGCGCTAAGGCACCTGCTGGCCGTCTCTGGCGTCCCCTTCGAGGAGGTGGGTCGCCCCGACCCAGCGAGGCACGTCGCAGCTCTGATTCCGTCGGGCGCGAAGATGCCGAGCATACCAATTACCTCGCTCGTCCTGGGGGCCAGGAGCCCCAGAGGAAAGGCCGTTGAGGTTCCACCGGGCACCACATCGGGCCCTGTTAGAGTTTTTGGCAAGCACTTCCCGGTTGCGGGGCCTCTATACTCACCCGCCGGCAGGAGGGTCGACGCGGACGGCTTCATCGCGGTATCTGAAGACACTCTCTACGTCGGGCTGGAGCCCTCAACTTCTGCCCTGACGTTCCTATCGGGCCGAGGCGGGCCGTGCAAGGGAGATGTGCCACCTCTCGACAGCATGACCACACTCCTCGTGAGCCTGATCGAGGCGTGCTTCCACTCCTGGGACTACCCCTTCGTCCGGCTGTGGCCCCACCCTGGCGGCGTCGACGCCACGGCAGTGAGCCCTCTACCCAGGAGGCTCAAGCCCCTACCGGAGGGCAGGCACTGGCTAGAGTACTCGAAGGTCGGTGGACGCGGCGTCGCGACCTCGCTGCCAAGCGTTGGCGACAAGCCCTGCGCCGGAACCACGTTCCCGTTCAGGCCGATAGTAGGCGGCAGGGCTCTCCCCCTATGGGAGCTTCCCTCCTCGAAGCTCACCCCGGCCAGTAGGATGTGGGGGCTCGTGGCCACATCTGTCAAGGGCGGGGATGGCGTGTTCAAGATGAAGCTGAGGGACTACATGGCGTGGTGGACCGCCAGGCTGAGCGTTTCCATGGAGCCTGGCTACGACGGAAGGGAGGTCTGGGTGGACCTCAGGTCGGAGAGGCCCGTCAAGAAGCTGGCCCTCGAGATCTCGGTGAGGAGGAAGTGGAGGATCTCCGGGGTTTACGTCGAGGGCCTGGAGATTGTTAGGCGCTTCGGCGACTCGAGGGTGATAGCCGTCCTAGGAGAGCTGAGCGGATCTGCAGAGGTTCGGGCGGGTGTATCGAAGTGACGCCAGAGGGGTCAGCAAGCCGGCCGGAGCGCACCTCTGCGTGCGCCTCCTGCCGAACTCGTCATCCCCCTCCGCTTGAACCTCCTCGCCACCTTATTATATTCCGTCGCCAGAGCGGCGCGATCCAGCATGCCCGTGGAGGCCTACACCGCTGTGAAGGTCAAACCCCCAAAGGCCCCCAAGTTCAAGGAGAGCTTCCCCAAGCTGAACAACGTGGTCGAGGTGCTCTACGTCACAGGCCCCTTCGACTTCCTGCTCAGGATAGTTGCCGACAACACGTTCGAACTCTCGAAGGTGCTCGAGGAGATCAGGTCGGACGAGGACGTGGTCGAGACGGTGACGTTCATAGTCCTGGAGAGGCTGAAGTGAGCAGAGTCAGGCTCTACGTAGTCAGGCTCAGACACGACGATCCGAGGAAGGCCACTGGGCTGAGACTGGTCAGGAGGGGCCTGGCGACCCTGACCAGCAGGCCCCCGAGGGGCGCTGTCGTGCTGGACCCCACGGTCAGGATCTTCCTCAGCCCGGCGGACAGGCCGGCGGCCCTGGAGAGGGGGATCGTGGCCGTTGACGCTTCTTGGAGGAGGATCGAAGAGGTGAGGTGGCCTCGTGGCAGGAGAAGGGTCCTGCCGCTGCTCGTGGCCGCCAACCCCATAAACTACGGGAGACCCTTTAGGCTCTCCACGGCAGAGGCGGTGGCCGCAGCCCTGTGCATATTGGGCGAGTGGAGCCAGGCTGAGGAGGTGCTCTCGGCCTTTAAGTGGGGATACGAGTTCTTGAGGCTGAACGAGGACTGGCTGAGAGCCTACGCCAGAGCCTCCGGGCCTGAGGAGGTGGCCGAGCTGAGCAGGAGGTTCTACAGAGAGCTGACGGGGGGTGAGGAATGAAGGAGCCGGAGTGGGTTACCCGGGCGCTCAAGATTCTAGGTCCGCACGCACGCGCGAGCGTCAGGGGCAGGAGGGTCGTGATAAGCGTCAGGTACGACCCCACTCCAGAGCTGAGGGTGAGGCTGAGGTCGGCCCTCCGTCGGCTCCACTCCCCGGGGAACCACGGCGGCAACAGAGAGCTAGACGAGAAGGTCACATCCGAGCTTGCAACTCAGCTTAAGTACCTCCTGGCGCAACTGGACGGGTTGGTGGTCAAGTGGGACGTCTCCCTGCCCTACAACGCGCCTAGGAGGCTCATAGAGGAGGTGTTGGGCAGGCTGCTCGACGACCTAGAGAGAGCCTCCAGAGAGGCCGAAGACCTCAGCAAGGTCGTCAGACACGTTATGGCGTATGTAAACGAGTTCTTGAGGGCATCTGGGAGGTAATACCAGCCTCGTGTAGGGCTTATTTAGGTCTACCCGCATGTTCTCAAGGTAGGTCATGGCACAGTACCGGGGGGACAATCCAGCGCTCAACGGCCTGCTGGGCTATCTCTCTGAGATAGGCCCGGTAATTAGGGTCGAGGAGTCGGATGCGTTCCTCCCGGATGGAAGGAGGACAGTATCTTACGAAGTTCTCGTGAGATCCAATGGACCCATCGACTTGGTGGAGCTAGAGCGGGAGATAAAGGAGCTGGGTTTTCTAGCGACGACCTCTCAGAAGCCCAGGTCGAGAGTCATAAGGATCTGTCTCTGGCAGGTTGAGGGCACCTGAAGGGGCCCGCGACCTTTAGCCTTCAGGAGTAGAGAGGGGAGCGGAGATATGCGGGTCGTGTTCGATGGTCTCACGACGCTGCTTCAGGACTCTACCAGCCTGCCAGTGTGCTACCAGGCTGCGCTAGCTAGGCTGGGATTTGACGTGAACGAGTCCAGGCGTATGGCCAAGGATCTCGCCCTGCTGGAGTCCTTGAGGAGGTCCTCTGGAGCCTTGGATAGGAGAGAGCTGATCAAGGAGTACTTAGCAGAGAAGGGCGTATTTCTGGCTGCGCACGAGGCGGCCTCCGCCCTCTCCGCCTTCACGGATGCGTGGATATCGACAGTCGAACCCATGCCTGGTGCCCGAGGCTGTCTAGAGGGACTTAAGCGAATGGGCGCCTCCGTGGGAGTCCTGTTCATAGGAGTGGAGGGAACCGGCAGGGAGGCCTCAGAGGTGCTCCGATCAGCTGGCCTGCTCGGTCTGATCGACACGGCGATCTACGCCGGGAGAGAAGGGTGGCTGAACTCTCTCAAGAGGCTCATAGAGACGATGCCCGGAGAGCAACCCAACTTCTTCGTGACGGGAGTCGTCGAGAGGGCGCTGGCGTCAGAGCAGGTTGGGGTTACGCCAATACTGCTCGTTGAGAGAGAACACCCCGTCAAGGTGATGAGAGCGTCTGGATTTGGGGAGCTCCTGTCGCTCCTCAGGGAGATCTCCTCTTCGATATGAGGAGCAACAGCGGGGCTAGAGAGACCAGCGAGAGGCACGCAGAGAAGCCGAAGGCAACCTGCGCTCCATACCGGTCGTAAAGCAGGCCAAAGGCGAGGTTGCCCGGGAGGGTTGAAATCCCCTTTGCGGCGTGGAACGCTCCGTAGGCTGTTCCTCTGAGTTCGTCTGGGACTAAGGCAGGCAGCGCGGCCCTCTCCAGAGTGTCCACGAGGGCCATGTAGACCCCGAAGGCTGCTATGGCTGCGGGGCCCGTCCACCTAGAGCTCGTCGCCGCTATGATCGACGTTGCCGTTAGGCTCAGGTAACCGAGCGTCAGCGCGTTGAGCTTACCTAGCCTGTCTCCCAGCCCGCCAGCGGGTATCGCCATGGCGCTATAGATGATGTTCGACACGGTGTAGAGCGCTATAGCCGTCTCTCTGCTCCACCCCAGCTCGACCAGCCTGGAGAGGATGAAGGCGTAGCTGAACTGGCCCAGGCTGAAGAGGGATATCGAAGCTAGGTAGGGTTTGAACTCCGGCGTCAGCGTGCCCTTGGCGGGGAGTACGGGCCCTCTAACTGCCCTCCTGATCTCTTTGACGAGACCAGCGAGGACGAGCACTCCAGCCAGCCCCGGGACTGCCGAGGCGGCGAAGGTAGCCCTGAATCCGACTTTGGGGATTAGCGCCAGGGCTAGGAGCGGCCCTATCACCGCTCCCGCCGTGTCCATGGCTCTGTGCACTCCAAAGGCTCTGCCCCTGAACTCCTCTCCCACGCTGTCAGCTATCAGCGCGTCCCGCGGAGAGGTTCTTATCCCTTTGCCGACCCTGTCCCCCACCCTCACGGCTAGAACGTGCAGCCAGCTCGTGGCAATGGCCATGAGCGGCTTCAGCACGGCCGAGAGGGAGTAGCCCATGAGGGCGAGAGGCTTCCTCCTGCCCATGATGTCGCTCACTCTTCCAGATACTGCCTTGAGAGCGCTGGCGGTCAGCTCTGCAGCCCCCTCTATTGCGCCCAGAGCAGCCATGCCACCTCCCAGCTCCTCGGTGATGAAGAACGGGAGGCCGGCCAAGACCATCTCTGTGCTCACGTCTGTGAGCAGGCTGGTGACGCCCATAGCGATGACATTTCGCTTTCCCACGGCTTCCTCATCGATCACAGGCCCAAGCGAACTATCCATACCCATAAACCTGCTGCCGAGACTAAGGTTATTTTACGCTCGTCCATGCGAGTGCGCGATCAGGGTTGCTCGGAGAGAGGCTTCGGCCATACGTTGACAGAGCCGACAGGGCTGTAAAGAGTCTCCTGAGCAGATACAGAGACTCACTATTCTACGAACCCCTGTCAGAGTTCCTTCAGGGAGGCAAGAGGATCAGGCCAGCCCTTCTCTTGATCTCTCACGAGGCGTGCGGGGGGTCCGGAGACCCGGAGCCAGCCTCCGCGGCTGTAGAGCTCATCCACACCGCTTCCCTGATTCACGATGACCTGATCGACCGCGACACGAGCAGGAGAGGATCTCCAGCCTTTTACGTCAGGTTTGGGGAGACTCTAGCGATTCTAGTGTCTGACTTTGTGCTCTCACTCGTCCTTGATGCCTCCTCTCTTTACGGCGATCCGGCAGTGGCCAGGATCTTGGCTAGGACCACTAGGATCATGAGCGAGGGTGAGGCGGAGGAGGCGTCCATTCGATCAAGGGGCGAGAGGATAAACCTCGATGGATACCTGAGCGTTCTGGAGAAGAAGACGGCCTCTCTGTTCAGCGCAGCGGCTGAGCTCGGGGCTGTGATCGCGGGAACGGCCAGGGAGGTGGAGGACGCCCTCGCCGAGTACGGCAGGCTGGTTGGGCTGGCCTACCAGCTCCGGGACGACCTGCTGGACTGGGGGAAGCCGGGGGAGATAAGCTCGTTGCTCGATCCAGGGGCGGCGAGAGAGCTGGAGGCGATGTCTGCGAACCTCGCCGACAGGGCCGTCGAGTTGACCGAGGTTTTACCGGAGTCTCCTGCGCGGGAACTGCTAGCCGAGCTGGCCAGGTTCGCCGCTAGGTGGGTTGGTTGAGCGCAGGCCTCTCTGGAGAGCTTTGGGCCTCGGTTGTGAGGTCCCTAGAGGACACTGGCGGAGCGTACGAGAGGGTCAATCTGGCCGCCTCGCTGGGGCTCAGCAGGCGGATGCGGCGTGTTCTCCTTGAAATGCTCTCTCTGCAGCCGGGCGACAGGGTTCTAGACGCTGGCTGCGGCCCCGGATCCTCCGCCGTGATCCTCGCCAAGAGCGTGGCGCCAGGCGGGGAGGTCTTTCTACTCGATCCTCTCAGAAGCCTGCTCTCCGAGGCAGTCCACCGCCTCTCAGGGGTCGCCCGAGTTGAGGTACACCCGATTCTGGGGACGTTTGAATCCATACCCATGAGAGACGAGTCGGTCGACGTCGTAGTAGCGTCTTACTCGCTAAGGGACGCCTTAGACAGGGTCAAGGCGCTAGAGGAGATGGCGCGGGTCTTGAGGCCGGGAGGGAAGCTGGGTGTAGTCGAGGTCACGAGGCCTGACTCGGGCATCGTGGACGCCCTGGCCGGACGCTACATCCGGTGGGTGGTTCCGTGGATAGGCAGACTGATCGCGCTGAGGTGGGAGTCCCCGTGGAAGGCTCTGTATCCCACGTATCGCCTCATGTGGACATCTTCCGAGCTTGTTAAAGCCTTAGGCAGTGTGGTCAGGCTGAGGGCGGTGAAGAGGGCCGCTCTGGGTGTTTTCACGGCGGTGGCTGGCGTGAAGCCAGTGTGAAAATTTTTTCCTATGGCGTGCGAGGGGGAGGCAGATGCCGAAATACGATCTTGCGCTGTTCCACGCTCCCAGCGTGTTCGATTTCAGGCAGAAGACTATGTTCAAAGGTCCGGTGAGCGAGGTAGTTCCTTCTCTCTACGTGTTCGACATGTACCCCTACGGGTTCCTCACGCTCGCCAGCTGGCTGTCGAACAGAGGAATGAGGGTTGGCATATTCAACCTCGCAGCCAAGATGGTCCTCGACAGGGACTACGACCCCCTACGCACGATAGAGCGGGTAGAAGCCTCAATATACGGCATCGATCTGCAGTGGCTCGTGCACGCCCAAGGCGCGCTCGAGGTTGCCAAGCTCCTGAAGGAGTCGCACCCGGACTCGAAGGTGATCCTAGGAGGGATATCCGCGAGCTACTACTGGAGGGAGATCCTAGAGCGATATCCATTCGTAGATGCCGTTGTCCTGGGAGACACGACTGAGGAGTCCGTTGAGGAATTGGTCAGGAGGGTAGAGTCTCGCAAGAGCCCAGAGGGCGTCCCCGGAGTGGCTTGGAGGGACTCTGGGAGGATCAGGTTAGAACCGCCCAGGGAGCCCCCGGAGGACTTGGACCCCTACGTCGTCGATCACTCGGTCTTGGTCAAGATGGCGCTCAGGGAGAGGGATCTGGGCCTTGTTGCGCCGTGCGCCTCGTTCATTCAGGCCCCCATAGCTGCCGTGCTGACCGTGAAGGGCTGTCAGCACAACTGCGTGACGTGTGGAGGGTCGAGAGAGGCTTTCAAGAGGATATTTGGGAGGGAGAAGGTAGCTCTGAAGAGCCCGGAGGCGATAGCCGAGGAGGCGAGCTCGATCTCCACCATGTCCAAGATGACGATCTTCATCTTGGGAGACCTCAGGGTCGGGAGGGGTGAGGAGGGGGCTCTCGAGGTCCTCAGAGAGCTGAAGAGAGCCAACTTGGACAACCCCCTTATGTTCGAGTTCTTCTACCCCGCTTCCAGGCGCATCTTAGAGGCCATGCGGGCCCTCGGAGACGAGGTGTACATTCAGATATCCCCAGAGAGCCAAGACGAGGACGTCAGAAGGACCTTCGGGAGGATGTACGGAAACGCCGAGCTGGAGAAGATGGTTAGGCTGTCGGCAGAGCTGGGGTTCAAGAGGCTTGACCTCTACTTCATGACGGGTCTCCCCAAGCAGACCCACGACATAGCGATCGGAGTGGCGGACTACTTCAACAGGCTGGTGGAGATCCATGAGGGCGATGGGCTGGATGCATTTACAGCTCCGCTGGCTCCGTTTCTCGACCCAGGCAGCCTAGCTTTTGAGAGGCCCGAGGCTTACGGCTACAAACTCCTGTTCAGGGACCTGGAGTCTCACAGGAGGGCTCTAGAGGAGCCGCACTGGGGGCTGACGCTGAACTACAGGACGATCTGGATGGACAGGCCCGAGATAGTAGAGGCCAGCCTGAGGGCCTCGCTGAGGCTCGCGGAGGTCAAGAGGGACAGGGGACTGATAGGAGAGGATGCTTTCGAGGCGATAAGGGAGAGGATCTCCTTTGACAGACAGGTCTACGCGCGTCTGATGTCCGGACCGCTCACGCCTGAGGAGGAAGCCGAGCTAAGGGAGAGGGCCATGGAGCTGGCTCTAGAGAAGGAGCTGATCATAAACAAGGAACTATATCCCAGCGCGCCGCTATCTGAGTGCCTGAGGCTACCGCCGCCGCTGGGAGCGCTCGTGACCAAGCTCCTGGGGGCTAACTGATCGGTTTGATAGCCTCCCAGAGAGACATCGCCTCGGCTCCAGCCTTCTTCAGGGATTTCGCGTGCTCAGCCGACGCGCATACGATCAACAAGCCATCGGCAACCTTCACCCTCTCCCTGAGGATTCCGCTAAGGACGCCGTCCCGCAGCCACCCCGCCTCGGATCCGGCGCACTCTAGTTCCTTCCTCACGTCAAGCAGCGAGCGAACCATGTCGTCGGCCTCCAAGACGCCCAACCTTCTCAGCCTACACGACGGGAGGTAGGCGACCTCCTTCTCCAGGGCCGCCGTCACCCCGCCCTTAGGCAAGACTTGCGACGCGTGAAGAATCTCAAGGTCTTCAAGCCTCCCTCTGAGGGCCCACAACTCATCTGGATCCGGCGTTATAACCCTCCGAGCCCCGGCGGCCTTCAGCGCCTTGGAGAGCTCAGCCAAGCGGTCCTCGAACTCGGGTCTCCCTGCTATCATCAGCGGAGCCAGGGGCGGTACGCTCGCGGGCTCGACCTGAACGCCAAGCGCCCTTAAGAGGGCTAAGGCCTCATCGCCCTCTCTACCTGGCAGGTAGATTGCCTCAGATCTCGGTATCAGGATCTTCCCTTCTAGAGACGCCTCAATGAGCTGAGCAGCCCTCTCGGGGGGCTTTGCTCCCGCCTGCGCGAGGTGCCTCCTGGCGGCGAGCACCACATCTACGACCCTGATCTTAGGAGGACACGCATCCTCGCACAGCCCACACAGGCTGCAGTTGAGGATAGAGTCGTAGAACTCGTCAGTAGGCTCTAGCTCCTCCATGAGCAGCCCGTACCCCTGGGCCACTCTCCCCCTGGGGGACTCACCCTCCCAGAGCGTGGCCCTGTAGACCGGGCAGGACCTCCTGCAGAAGGCGCAGAACGTGCAGGCGAGCAGCTCTCCCTTCACAGACTCTATGGGCTTCACGCCCAACCCTCCCCCCTGTAGGGATAGCGGAGCCTGAACACGAAGTGCTTGGGGATCCGCTCGGGGAACTTCCCGGGGTTCATTATGCCAACCGGATCTAGAGCTTCTTTCAGGGCTCTCATAGCCTCTATCTCGGGTTTCCCATACTGGAGGAGCGCGAATGGGGCCTTGCTAATGCCCACGCCGTGCTCTCCGCTCAGAAGCCCTCCCAACTGCACGACTGCCCTGTAGATGTCGTAGGCCGCCATGAAGGCTCTGTTCCACTGATCTGGGTCCTCCACATCTATGAGCACCTTGCAGTGGAGGTTTCCGTCTCCTATGTGCCCATACGTCCCTATATCCACGCCGTACTTGGCTGAAGCCTCCTCGATGGCCCTTATAGTCGCGGGCACCTTCGAGGGAGGGACTGACAGGTCGTCTATCAGAGGGACGCTGACCGTGGTCTCGCTGTATCGGGAGAGCACCGGCAGGACGGACTTCCTGGCCCTCCAGAGCCTCTCCCTCTCCTTGGGGTCGTCTGAGCACTCCAAGCCTATGGCTCCGTGCTCTCTGGCTATTCTAGCCATCTCCTCGATCTCCCTCCTCGCGATCTCTGGTTCTCCGTCCGCCTCCATGATCAGCAGGGCGTCTGCCTCCGGCAGATCCGGCGCCACGGCCTTTCGCACGGCCGCAAGAGTGTACCTGTCCATGAGGTCGAGTGCCGCTGGGGTTATGCCCGAAGCCATGATGGCCGCCACGGCCCTCCCGGCATCTTCCAGGCTCGCGAAGGCTGCGGCGCAAGTCACGGCGTACTTCGGCTTCGGAATGATCCTCAGGGTTATCTCGGTTATCACTCCGAGGGTCCCCTCGCTCCCCACGAAGAGCCTGGCCATCTGGTAGCCAGAGGAGTCTTTGATGCACTTCCCACCAAACCGAGCGACCTCGCCGCTTGGGAGCACGACCTCCAGACCCAGCACAAAGTCCCTCATCGCCCCGTACTTGACGGCCCTAGCCCCGCTGGCGTTGGTTGCGACCGCGCCTCCAAGCGTGCAGACTCTAGAGCTGGCGGGCGCCGGCGGGAAGACGAAGCCCTTGGGCTCCAGAACTGCGTTGAGGTCGTCGTAGACCACTCCCGGCTCTACGACGACGTAGCGGTCCTCTAGGTTCACTTCCTTGATCCTGTTCATCTTCACCATGTCCAGCACTATTCCACCAAGTATCGGCGTGGCCTGACCGGCGAGGCTCGTGGCTGCGCCTCGAGGGACTACAGGCGCTCCGAACTCGTTTGCAAGCTTAACTATGCGGGATACCTCCTCAGTGGACTCGGGCCTGACCACCACGTCAGGAGTGAAGTGGTGGGCGGAAGCGTCGAAGGAGTATGAGTAGAGCTGTATGGGGTCCGTGGTGATGTCGTCCTCTCCGACGACCTCGGCGAGGGCTTGGTAGAGCGAATCGCGGTCGACCGCTGGGATCGGAGTCACCCTCTATGTCGTAAATCGGCATTCGTATAAACTCTTGAGCGGATGTGGGTCAGGCCTTCAGGACGGGTATAGTGGTGCTGCCCTCCGGCATCACCACTATCCTGGGGCTTTCGAGGCCCTCGAGCGCCCTATCTATGCCCTCCTGCAGGCTACCCACGGGCTCCATCCTGAACAGGCCCCTCACCTCGTCCGCAGGCATGGACGTTAGAGCGAGGATGCGGTGCCTCTCCACCGCCCTCAGGTGGTAGTAGGCCTTGTGTCCCCCCAGCTCGAAGACCTCCTTGAGGGCCGCCTCCACCTCCTCTGAGGTCCTGTACTTCCGCAGGTAATCCACGAACTTCTTGCTCCCAGCGCCGTCCCTGCACTCCGCCACGAACACGATGGTACCGCCCGGCTTCGCCACCCTCATCGCCATGTGGAGGGCCTTGTAGGCCTGGTAGAGGTCAACATCGTGAGGGTGGCCGTTTGCGGCCACTATCACGACGTCAGCCGGCTCTCCCTCGAACTCCACCTTGTACATCGAGTCGACGACCTTAGCTCCCTGCCTAACCACGTCGCGGTGGTGCCCCGCGTGAGCGGAGACAATCTCATGCTCTGGGTTCTGGACCACGTTCAACGTGAACTCGG
>JAVCBV010000017.1:0-5556 GCA_037917695.1 Thermoproteota archaeon
GCCTCCGCAGGTTCGTTGAGGCCACCTCTGAGATGCCGGCAAAGATACTGGGCATAGATCACAGGAAGGGCGGCATCTCGATAGGAAAGGACGCAGATCTCACCGTGATTGATCCCTCGTACAGGGGGAGGATTGGGCGCGGCGACATGAGGTCAGTGGCCGACTACACCCCCTTCGACGGGCTCGAGGTCAGTGGCAGGGTCGTGATGACGATAGTGCGTGGCCGAGTGGTCGCGAGAGACGGCTCCATAGAGGTAAAGCCTGGCTATGGGGAGTTTGTACCGAGAGGGAGGGGAAAGTCCCTTGGACCTGGTGATTAGGGCGGACTACGTTGTGACCTTAGCCAAGGATAGACCCGTCCTGAAGCAGGGAGTCGTCGGGATCGAGGGAGACAGGATAGCCTACGTTGGAAGGGCTGACGAGCTGAGGGAGAGGGGAGAGATAGAGATAGACGCTCGGGGCATGGCCGTGTTTCCAGGTCTAGTGAACGCCCACACCCACATGTTCCAAGTGCTCATGAGGGGCCTCGGGGTCGATCTCCCGCTGCTAGACTGGCTCAAGTCAGTGATATGGCCCCTTTCGCTTGCTCTCACTGAGGAGGATGTGTACTGGGCGGCCCTATTGGGGGCCATAGAGAACCTGAAGAGCGGAGCGACGACCGTGATAGACAACCACTACATCCACACGTCCCCGCGTAACACCGACAGGGTTCTAGAGGCCCTCAGGCAGAGTGGAGTGCGGGGCTGCGTCGTCAGAGGGTACTACGATAGGGTGGTGCCTGAACCTTTCCGGGAGGACATCGAGACTGTGGTCAGGGAGTCGGAGAGGCTCATCAGGGAGTGGCACGGCAAGGAGGGAGGCAGGCTCATGGTGGGCGTGGCGCCGATGACGCCCTGGTTCTGCTCAGCAGAGTCGATGGCTCGAGCTAAGGAGTTCTCGGACAGACACGGAGTCCCGCTCCACATACACACGGCGGAGACCAAGGCCGAGGTTGAGGCCCTCATGAAGGAAGTCGGCATGAGGCACGTAGAGTACCTTGAGCATATAGGGCTCCTCGGACCCCGAACCCACGTTGTGCACGGGGTCTGGGTCACGGGGAAAGAGATCCAGATGCTGGCAGAGTCTGGGGCTCACGTGGTTCACAACCCTGTTAGCAACATGTACCTCGGCTCGGGAGTGGCTCCAATTCCACAGATGTTGAGATCAGGCGTCAACGTGGCGCTGGGTACTGACGGTCCGGCCAGCAACAACAACCAAGACACGATAGCATCCCTCAAGTTCGCGGCCTGCCTGCACAAGGTGAGCAACGTCGACCCAACGACGATCACTGCCTGGCAGGTCCTTGAGATGGCCACAGTTGCTGGCGCTAAGTTGCTTGGGCTGGAGAGAGAGTTAGGGACAATAGAGGTAGGAAAGAAGGCTGACCTCATCGTAGTCGACATGAGGAAGCCGCACATTGCTCCAGTTCACGATCCCGTCTCGGCTCTAGTCTACAATGCTAACGGAAACGATGTCTCTACCGTTGTGGTAGACGGCAGAGTGGTAGTACAGGACGGGAGAGTCACCACAGTCGACGAGCGTCTGGTCGTCGAGAAGGCCACCGAATCTGCAATGAGTCTCGTCGAAAGAGCCAAAGAGATTGAGTTTTAAGAGAAAAAATAGCGACATGCTCGGGTTTGCAGGGAGGACGCTCAATCACCCCCACGCAGTCTGTGCCGCAGACATCGCGACGGCAGCGTAGACCCTTGACGCTATCACTATCTGGCGCTTTGAGACGCGTTCTTCGGGCGTGTGCGCCAGCTCGGGATCTCCCGGACCATACGCCACGGTCGGTATTCCTAGGTCGTTGACGAGGAAATCCATCTCAAAGTACCCGCTGGAGAACTTCAGCTTGCTGCGATCCCCAGCCACGCTCTCGTGGGCCTCTCTGATCCACCTGACTATGTCCTCTCCTGGATTCACGAGGCACGGCTTCAGCCCTCTCTTCTTGATGGGCTCCCACTCCCAGTCCGGCCTGTCTACGCTCAGCTCGGCTCTGAAGTCGGGGTCCGAATCGCCGAGCTCATCTAGGATCTCCCTGATCTCCCTGAGGGCATCTTCCGGGGTCTCTCCGGGGACGAGCCTCCTGTCTATCCAGATCGAGCAGGAGTCTGGTACAATGTTGTAGGCCTCTCCTCCCCGTATTAGACCCACGTTGATGGAGCCCCTAACCTCCCCGACGCCTGGGACGGTCACGCTTCTGGGCTTCAACTCCTCTAGCGCTAGGAGCACCTTGGCCATCTTGTAGACCGCGTTGACCCCTCTCCAGGGGGCCGAGCCGTGGGCAGCCTTTCCAAACGTGGTGATCTTCACGGGGAGGGTACCTTTGCAGCCCACCGCGATCTCCAGCCCGGTCGGCTCAGTGCAGATCGCCGCGTCAGCCTTGAAGCCATCCTCTACCAGGGCGTAGCTGCCCCTGTGCTCCCTCTCCTCGTCTACGACTCCCAGGAAGGCTAGTCCCTTCCTGAGCTCAACGCCAGAGTCCACGATGGCTTTCAGAGCGGCAATTGAGGCTGCCAAGCCCGCCTTCTGATCGCAGGATCCCCTGCCGTAGATGTACTCTTCATCCTCCTTAGCCGAGAAAGGATCCTCCATGCCGTAGGGTGGGACCGTGTCTGTATGGCCGTGGAACGCCAGCGCTATGCCTTCCTCCTCTCCCTTCAGCACGCCAATCACGTTGAACCTGTCGCCCTGAACTCTCCTCAGCTCGACTTTGAGTCCCAGGCCGCTGAGTTCCTCTGCCAGGAACTTCGTTATCTCCCCTTCTTCGCCCGTCACACTGGGTATTCTAACCAACTCCTTGGTCAGCTTGAGAGCGTACTCTACATCAACCTCAGGACTCCCTGACCTCACGCCTCACCACCTCCAGGTCGGCGGCGACCCACTCGACGATCCTCCTGAATATGTCCTCTCCCATCTCCCTGGAGGCCTCTCGACTCGCCTCCTCGAGGTTGCCCTTGATCTCTCCCGTGAGCCACGGCCTGATCAGGCACTCCAGCCTCATTGAGAGGGAGGTACTTCTCTCTCGGCCAGTATCGGCGCCAACGCTCGGTTTGGAGTCCGCCAGGTACATGGCCAGCGAGACCTCCGCGACGCAGTAGCCGTAGAAGTCCCGCCTGTCTATGCACCTCCCGACGAGCTGCCAGAGATCCGCGATCAGCACCTCGGCCCTCCGCCTGCGCCTCACCTGCCTTGCGACCGCCTCAAGTATTCCCGAGTTGCCCGCGTGCCCGTTCACCAGCAGGACCACCTTGAACCCGCCGTCGAGGAACGAGCTGATCACGGACTCCACGAGATGCGCATAGAGGGATGCGGGGATCCAAACGACTCCAGGGCCAACGTGCTCTGGAGAGTGGCCGTACGGTATGGCTGGTGCTAGGGCGCAGTTTACCCTCTGGGCGACCTCCCTGGCCACGGCCGACGCAAAGATCGTGTCGATCCCCATGGGAAGGGGACCGTGTAGCTCCGTCGACCCTAAGGGCTGGACGACGGTCGGCGCGGCGTCTTCTCGCAGGTACTTCCGCAGATCCTCAACCGAGCACTCGGTCATCAGGAGCAGCCTATCCACCTCCAGTCAGCTCAACCAGCAGTCTCAGGGCCTTCTCCCTCTCCTCGTCCGGAGCGTCCACTACCTTTAGCGCCCCAGTGGGACAGATCTTCACGCAGGGAGGCTCTTCAGAGCAGACCTGACACTTCACCGCTCTGCCGCCGATCACCCTCACGGCTCCAATGGGGCAGGCTGAGGCACAGGCCCCGCAGGCGACGCAGGACGCCTCGTCCACCTTGACTATACCGCCATCGACCCTCAGGGCGCCTGTCGGGCAGGCGTCCACGCATGGGTGCTCTGGGCACTGCACGCACACGATAGGCAGGCCGTGTCCCGCCCTCGACTCCAGGACCCTTATCCTGGCCTTCGCCGGGGAGAACTCGCCCTCGAGACTAGAGGAGCAGGCCAGCGTGCACTCAAAGCAGTACACGCACCTGGAGGGATCGGGTATTACCGCGAGGACCACCCCGGCATCACCTCCCACTACGGCAGCTTGCCCAACTTGGCCAGCTCGTCGGCGACGTCCTCGAGCCCAAGCTCGACGAGCTTCTCGCGCGGTATCAGGCCGGTCTCCACATCCCAGCCCCTCGCTCTATAGTACTCGTCGAGCATCTGATCCAGTTCAACGATCTGCCCCTTGCACCCTCCGGTGGGGGCTGGCTCCTTAGTGAACCTCTCCGGCAGGGAGTCGCTGGCCCTCGTTACCCCGTGCTTGATCAGGTAGGCCCTCCTGATGTTCACTATCCTCTCTGCGGTCCTCTTCATCTCAGCCACAGACACCTCTATGCCTGTGACGACCGTGTAGAGCCTCGCCAGATCCTCCCAGTAGAACAGCGGCGGGAAGAGCCAGCCGGCCGTGACGCAGATGACCATGCTGCTAACGGCGGCGGCCAGATCCTCGCAGTCCTTCGCCATTATGCCCTTGTACTTCGGGATGAACCTGTCGGCCATCTCGGGCAGGTACTGCTCTCCGTACCTCTCCCTGATGGCCTCCTCGAAGCCGACCTCGTCCAAGAACGTGCTGTGCGTCAGGTGATCGGCCCCCCTCGCGGCTGTGGCGTGAGCTAGCCCCATGCTCTTCTGGGCCCTTCCGTCTTGCGCCGGTATCTCCAGCCCCTTAACGTGCATCGCGTACTTCTCGGTACCCTTCCCTATGATCTGGGATGCCCGGCGGCTCCCCTCGGCCAACACGTCGCCGAACCCTTCCCTGAACGCGGTCATGCGCACGAGCTTCTCCACGAGGTCCTTGTCCCCCCACCTTATCTCCAGCCCTCCAGTGTCCTCCTTCGTCAGCAGGCCTCTCTCGTAGCACTCCATGGCCCAGGCGATGGTTCCGCCAAGGGAGATCGTGTCCATCCCGAGCTTGTTGCAGAGCCAGTTCATCCTGATGATGAACTCGGGGTCGTCTATCAGGACGTTCGACCCGAAGGAGCATATGGTCTCGTACTCGGGGTGATCTCCGATCGTGTCGCCCAGCTTGAGGATATTCTTGCAGTGGAACCTGCAGGAGAAGCAGGCCCTCTTTGCCACCCTGTACCCCCAGACTATCTTCTCACCGCTTATCTCCTCGGCCCGCTCGAAGGATCCCATGTAGTGGTTCTTCGTCGGGAACCTCCCTATGACGTTCATGGGCAGCACCAGCAGGGGGGTCCCAAGGTCCCTGTAGGTCTCGGAGAAGGGGCTCTCATCTATCTTCCTCATGGCCTCCTCGAGCATCTCCTCGAATCCCCGAGGGTCGGCAACCTTGACTCCGCCCTCTCCACGCAGCGCCACGGCTTTGAGCTTCTTCGAGCCCATCACTGCCCCGAGACCAGCTCTGGCGGCAACGCGTCCCTTGCCGGTGACGATGGCGGCAAACTTGACGAGGTTCTCCCCCGCTTGGCCGATCGCGGCCACTCTGACGTCTTCACCGTGCCTCTCCCTCAGGGCGTCCTCGGTCTCCCAGGTGTCGAGCCCCCAGAGGTCAGAGG
>JAVCBV010000061.1:0-5540 GCA_037917695.1 Thermoproteota archaeon
CGTCGTATCGACTAAGGTTCCGTTCAAGACCGTTGGGAAGGAGTTCATAGCTAACAAGCCTGAGCTGGCCAGGGAGGTCGAGCTGGGGTGGAGAGCCTGCGCTAGAGATCTGAGGATCTACCTCAGCAGAAAGAGACGCGCTCAGTCGGCGGCTAAGAGGCTTGAAATGCTCGCGCGGTATTACAAGTTGATTGCGGAGGTGTTAGAGGAGCTAGTCGGTGAGAGGCCTGAGGTGGAGACCTTGCTCAAGAAGCTCGCCAAGAAGACCCGAGTCGAAGGCCCAGTGGGGGTGATAGGAGATGTCGGCGAGGGCTGATAGAGCCGAATCCCTCGAGGAGGTCAGGCAGAGAATACTCGAGGTAGCTGAGCGTGTGGCAGAAGCCCTCGAGAAGGGGGAATTCCCGCGAATAAGATATCCACCGAACTCTAAAGGGAACATTGAGTTCAGAGAGGATGTTGGATATATCTTCAGGCCCCGGACATTCAGCGAGATAGAGGGCGACAAGGTCAAGAGCGCAAAGACACTAGCCGGGGTCCTCTACGGGCTCGCCAAGGCGCTAGATCACCTCCAGAACGGACTCACGATGACTAAGAGGGATTTTTATTACCTGCACAAGGTCGAGAGACTCAAAGGAACGCTCTTCCCAGAGGATCAGAGGGAGACCGACTCCAGGATCGTGCTCATGGAACTCATTCTGGGCATGCCGAGGGAGGCTTTCTCCATCACCAGCGACCCGAGGGGCTGGATCTACGGAGACATCGAGCTTGAGGACATGACGGGACGAACCATTAGAGCGGACAGAGTAGGTGAGATGGGGTACTCTGTGCCGCCCAGGCCAGAGAACATCAAGTTCAAGAGGATAGGTGTGAAGGCGGTCGTGGCGGTCGAGAAGGTCGGTCCGGCAAAGAACATGATTGAGCTTGGGATTCCGGAGGAGTACAAGCTGGGGATTGCCATACTGAAGGGTCAGGCGTCTAGGAGCATGAGACGCTTCCTCCGGATGCTGTCCGACGAGGGCGTTCCAATAGCAATTCTGACAGACTTCTCACCGTGGTCTCTAAGGATCGCGGCCACCGTAGTCTACAATAGCATAAGCTCCGCTCACATACCGGATCTCGCTGCCCCAGAGGCCAGGTTCATTGGGATAATTGCAGAAGACATTGAGACCGGCTTCTTCAGAGATTACCAATTCGCTCTTGAGCCGTTGACGCCAGCAGACCTGAAGGCCGCTATGGACAACATAAGCCTGCCGAATCTACAGCACCCGTTCTGGCAGAGGGAGAATGAGTGGTTCTTGAAGAACAAGAAGAAGGCAGAGCTAGAGATATTCAAAGCAATGAGTCCATCGGCCAAGCGCCTAAAGGAACTATTCGTGAGCTACCTCAGGGAGAAACTCGAGGACAGGCTGGGAGTCTCAATATGAGCCACCAACCTTTAAATCGCGAGTCAAACCCCTCGCTTCTTGGTGCTCCGGTGGTGTAGCCAGGCCAAGCATAGGGGCCTTTCGAGCCCCAGACCCGGGTTCAAATCCCGGCCGGAGCACCAAACGATCACCTCCTCACTCTCTCAAGGTTTTTAAAACGGCCGAGACCATACCTAAGTTCTCGAGCGGGGGTAGCCAAGCCTGGTCCAAGGCGCCCGGTTCAGGACCGGGTGGGCGTAGGCCCGCGTGGGTTCAAATCCCACCCCCCGCACCACGCTCCCTCCTTCTCGGACTGGTTCTCGATCATAACCTCCAGCATTAGGGACGAGCGGGCCCCAGCCTAACTTGAAAGGCCAGGCAACTCAGCTTCAGGAGAAAAATGAGCCGCCATATGGTGCCGGGGGTGGGACTTGAACCCACGACCGCCCGGTATCTGACGGGCGCCCGCCTTCAGCCGGGCGCTCTCCCAGTCTGAGCTACCCCGGCACCAAGGCGTCTTATGAAATGGTCGCCTAATATATTCTTGGCGCTCTAGTCCTTGATCCTCTCTAGGAGCCCCACAACAAGCAAGATCTGGGACCTAGTCTGCGGTGGCATGTTGATGTCGCTTATTATCTCGTTAAGCAGAGAAATGGCCTTGCTAGCTCGAACGCCATAGCTGAGAGATTCGTCTCTGAGGGCATCTATCACCTCGGTTGTAGCCTTTCTAATGTTTCTGGGGACTCCTCTATCTTGCGAAATCCTATCTAACATCTTGATCGCATCACCAATATACTTCTCATACTCCGCCTTCTTCGAAGAAGCTTTCCTCGCCATGGGACTCACCTCCCCTTGGTTCAAGCAGAGGGACGGTTCAAAATGTTTGACTGTTTCATATTTAAAGACCCTTGAGGCGGTACAGGATGATGAGCGAAGACAAGGAAGACGATAGAGCCGCTAAGCTGGCCGAAGCCCTGAAGCGAGGCTGGAGGATGCTTTCAGAAACCTGTCCAAATTGCGGAGCTCCGCTGTTTCAGGCCGGGGGGGAAGTAGTTTGTGCGGTTTGCAGTACGAAGTACATTCTCGTCTCCTCTGAAGAGGAAGCCGCCGAGGCCAGAGCCATGTACTCGCTGATGGAGCTTCGAGACGCGTTAATCAGGACGCTAAGCAGAGAGATGCAGAGGCTGGGAGCGTCCGGTGAAGAGGAACTCTATGAAGTGATCTCTACCATTAAGCAGGTGGTAGAGACGATCGAGGTTATCCAGAGGATCCTCAGGGGGTATCAGATCTCTCAAGGGAGACGTTAATCGGCCTGGGGATTCCAGAGGCCGCCTGAGCCTCATCCAATATTATCTGAACCAGCGCAAGTGGATCTGTCCTTGCAAGCCCGCTGAGCTTCTGGACCTCAAGCGACACTCCCTCTCTTCCTCCCCTCAGCGTGAGTTCGTATCGATCGTATCTCAGCGTGACAACTCTGCCTTCCTCGGTGCGGTAGTAGTACTTTATGGTCACTCTGAATCGGAACTCCGCGTTTTGCTCTGATTCCGAGTGCCTCAGGTGGTATATGGCGCTAAGGGCTGCCCCTGAATCAAAGATAATCTCCCTCTCGCCTATCACTCTAGAGACGACGAACTCCCTCACAGCCCGGATAGGAGGAGAATGTCCTGGCTGAACGAGCACTCTGTCCGTCAGGCCGTTGACGCGGGAGAGTGCCACGAGTATGTATGAGGTCAGCTTGACCCACCCAGTCCTCTCCTGCCACAGCCTGAAGGAGTACCTCAAGCCTCTTCGTTACCTCCCTCCTCGTACCTCATCTTAGAGAACTCAGCTATGAACTTCCCTAACTTCTCGCCGATGCCTTTAACCTCAACAAGTTGATTGGGCTCAGCGTTGAAAACCGCTCTCAGCGACCCGAAGTGCTTAAGCAGCTTTCGCGCCGTCTCGATACCTACGCCAGGAACAGAGGCGAGAACCCTCTCCATATCTTCCCTCAAGCTCCTAGTGGGGGCTTTCCTCACGGCCACTCTCCTCCTGTGTTCAATCTGCTCTCTCCTCGCGAGGAGCCTGATCACTTGAGCTGTGTCCTCTGGCGTCTTCGTCCAGATGATCGGTATACCCATGAGGGCTAGCGTTGACGCCAGCCCCATGAGTGATCGAGGGTTAACGGCCCTCTTGGCAGGTCTGAAGGGGTCTCGCCCCTCAACTACCAGAATCGGGCGCTCGTACGCCTCACGTAGCCGCGCGATTTGATCGAATATCCTTCCGCCGACCAAGGAAGAGGCAAGGTCCTCTGTGGTCTTCCTCTCTACGGCCACTCTGTCGCTGACGACGAAATCTCCCACCTCAAGCCTCGCCACGCTGAGTCTCACGTCGGGCATCATCGACAACTCCCTCACCACTGGGCTCTGAAGTTCTCGCGTGTCTACCTTTACTACGACCTCCTGGGGCTTCGCTATGCTCCTCCCCTCCCCCTCGCCAGGTGGTTCAGTGAGCGCCGTGAGCGGCAGAGCCGCTACCTTGGGCATTGTCTTCTCCCTCTTAACAGCCCTCCAGAATATTCCCTCCTCCGCCCCCTCTGTCAGGAGGGCCACTACCTCTCCTGGGCGGCCCCTTCCCGTCCGCCCCTTCCTCTGTATATGCCTAATCTCCGACGGCACGGGATCGTAGAATACCACAAGATCCACTTCCGGAACATCTAACCCTTCCTCAGCAACGCTGGTGGCTATTAGCACGTTGTAGTCGCCCTTGGAGAACTCCTCAAGTATCCTCCTCTGCTGGGATTGGGACATCCCCTTCTCTCCTCCTCTGTTGGCCTGGCCATAGAACTTCGCGGGTCTAGCTCCTGGGATCTTAGAGACGGCGCGGTAGATGAATTCCGCCGTCTCCCTAAGATTGACGAACACTATGATTCTCGCTTCTGCAGACTTCCGTAACCTCCTCTCTATGATAGATTGGAGTTCATTGAGCTTGGGGTGGGGAGGGGCCTCCCTCAGCAGCTTCGAGAGCTTTCTGATGGACTCGAGTTCTAAGAGGAGCCTGTCGGACTTCCCTCTTCGGGGGGCTCTGGAGATCCGCTCGAGGTACCCAATAGCTGGCTCTGGCCCTTGAGACGCGATTAAGCTCATCAAGTGTCGGAGCTTTATCGCAAGAGCTACCTCAGCGAGAGCAGACCTCGACTCCGGATCGGCGCTCCCAGCCAGCCTGGATTGCAGCTCTAGTAGGGTTCTGAGCGGGACCTTGGTAGGCTCCCTGCCCAAATTGATAAGCCCCCTGCTCGCCAGTGAGGAGACTCTAGCCTCGAATTCCGACCTCAAGAGGCCCAGAGCCTCTCTGTAGGTTTGCGGCAGCCTGACCCTCACCGTTCTGATCCGTAGGGGAGCTAGATAGGGCCTGACGTCGGGGCTGTCACGACTCCTTGTCAACACGCGATCTATCTTCAGAGAAGACAGCACCTCGCTAACTCTCTCTGCGCTAGAGCCAGGTGTGGCCGTTAACCCGAGGATCAGAGGATCCCTCGCAGACTTTGTGTAGACCTCCGCGATCTTCACGTAAGGGTAGTTTCCAACGGCCCTGTGAGCCTCGTCGAATATCAGGAGGACAAAGTCGTCTAGCGAGAGACGGCCAGCCACCAGATCATTCCAGACCACGTGAGGCGTGGCTGAAAATACTCTTCCCTCTCCAGACCAGAGTTCTAGCCTCTTTGCAGGGTTAAGAGCTCCAGTAACCAGGTGAAAGCGTTCTGCGTCGATCCTCAGCAGCCTCCTAAACGTATCGAGGTGTTGAATGGCGAGGGGCCTTGTGGGGGATAGTAAGAGGACCTTGCCCCAGTGCCAGCTTCTGAGCCTCTCTGCGGCGACTAGCGCAGCTATTACGGTCTTTCCTAGACCGGTAGGGAGCACTATCAGAGTGTTCCCCTTCAGCGCCTCGGCCGCCAAGTCCAGCTGATACCTTCTCTCCTCTATCAGGTCCTTATTCAGGAGGGGGTTGTCGAGCATGGGAAAAACACTGCTTCTAAACTCGGCAGCTAGTGAGACTCTTCTGAAAGCAACTTCTCGTAATCCTCTGGAGAGAGTAGAGTGTCCCACTCCTCTTTTAGATTGACGGGCTCAAGCACAGCGATCCAACCGTTACCATACG
>JAVCBV010000133.1:0-5516 GCA_037917695.1 Thermoproteota archaeon
AGCATGTCAACGGTATCGTTCTGCCACTCCCACCATCCGGCCATCTGGTAGGCCGGCATCCAGCCGAATATTGGTGTGTAGAACCAGGCCAGGTCACCCTCCACGTACTTGGTGGCCTCGGTGGCTCCCCAGCCAGCAGTGTAGAGGTTCCACTGGTAGTCGGCCGGGTTGCTGAAGTAGACCGTGTAGATGCACTTCAGGAAGTTCGCCTCTATTCTCTCGACCTTTATGCCCGCCTTCTCTATCTGATCGGCTACGTAGAGGCCCTCCTCGTGCCTCTCGTCCTCAATCCTGATGTAGAACTTGACCGTGACCGGCTCTCCGTCGAAGGTCCACCAGTAGCCGGAAGGAGCCCTCGGATCGGGTACCTTCTTGAGCCTGCCTCCCAGCTGCTCTGCAGCCTCCGTCAGAGCCTCATCTATCATCTGAATCCCGATCTGCTCGTTGCCCTCAGGAGTGAAGCCAAACTCCTTGAAGATGTCCTCGAACTCCTTGTAGGCCGGGTGAGACGGAGATATCGGGCTGTAAGCGATCTCTCCTCCACCCAGCAGGACCTCGTCCACTAGGTACTTCCTGTTGATCAGGAAGTTCATAGCGAACCTTACCTTCCTAATCGCAAAGGGGTTGAAGTAGGTCTTCCCCTCAACGTGCACTAGGTAAGGCGTGCCCTCCTCATAGTACGGATTCAGCGTAATTTCCCACGATCCTCCCGCGTTGGGGACGAGCCTCAGGTTCTCCTTCATGTACTCAGGAAGTCCCTCGTAAACTGTGGGGCTCAGAGACTTCATGTACATGTCAAGCCTGCCGGTCGCCACGTCGCCGACTGCGACCTCTCCGGTGGCCCTGGTCTCAACGATGATCTCGTCAACCGCCGGTCCCTTTCTTGGCTGTGCTGTAACCACTCCACTTGGAAGTAGAAGCACTGCGAGGATCAAGGCCAGCGCGGCAACACCGAATCGCTCCCTACTTCGCATCTGCATACCCCCTCTAGGCCGGGGATTGTACCCCGCCCTTAGGGCTGGGCTGCTGACAACTGCAGAGACCACAATAAAAAAGCTATTTCGGAATGCCATCTCTCAGCAACTCATAAGTGAAGGATAGCATATTGATACGCGGGCTGGCGTCCGCCTAGATCGGCCTTAGGGTAGGCTGGACTTCTTCTAGAGTCACAGTAAGAGCCACAACGTCTCTAACCCCAACTACATAGCCTATGGGGATAGAGACCCTCTGCGCTCTTATCACACTCTTGAATCCGATCGCTCGGGCTACTTGTTTGGATAGTTGAATTATCAGGCCGACTACGGCCCAATTATCTTGGGAGATAAGAAGATCCGCCACCTTCCCCAATCTGACGCCGTCTTTGGTGACAACCTCTTTACCAACTATGTCACCGATTCGCACCAGGACACCTTCGCTCTATTGGTTTTCGGCTCAGATTATAACATGTTGGGTATGGAGTCTCCACGCGAAAGGACGGGGGGCCTAGAGGCGTTGCGCGCAAGAAGCGTGATCGACTACAGATTGGAGCGAAATTCTACTGTTGTAAGCTTGGTTGAGGCGCTGCGGCACTCAGGAGGGTTCCAAGCTGTGAATATTGCGACAGCCGTTGACGTGCTGACGGACATGTGGAGAGACCGTTCAGCAGTTCTCTTCCTCAGCTTCACCGCAAACCTTGTGGCCACGGGCTTACGCGGAGTCCTTGCTCAGCTGCTAGAGGAGCGCCTATTCGATGTGGTCGTGACGACTGCTGGCACCCTAGACCATGATCTAATCAGGTGCTGGGCTGCGTACTACCACGGTAGCTTCGACGCGGACGACGCCGAACTCGCTGAAAGAGGGATTGCTAGACTTGGAAACGTATTTGTTCCCATGGAGACATTCACAACGCTGGAGAAGAGGATCCAGCCGTTCTTGGAAGAGCTGTACAAGGAGAAGAAGGAGTGGGGGTGCAGAGAACTCATTGAGAGGATTGGGAGAGATCTGGCCTGTCCGGGGAGCATACTGAGGGCGGCCGCCGAAGCTGGGATACCCGTCTACGTCCCAGGCATTGTAGACGGAGCTGTAGGAAACCAGCTCTGGTTCTTTAGAGAGTCTCACCCGGACTTTCGAGTCGACCTTCTAGCCGACCAGAGAGAACTTGCAGAGATCGTCTTCAAGGCTGAGAAGACCGGAGCGCTGGTCCTTGGAGGTGGAATAGCCAAGCACCACACTATAGGCTGGAACATGTTCAGAGGAGGCTTGGACTACGCGGTCTACATCACGACGGCTTCAGAGTACGACGGCAGCCTCTCAGGCGCCAGGGACAGGGAAGCCGTCTCGTGGAGGAAGATATCACCCAGAGCTAGAAGAGTGACCGTCGTAGGGGACGCAACCATACTCGCACCGATAGTCCTGGCGGCCGCGCTAGATCGCGTGGAGTGGAGGAGAGGCTAGCCGAGTCCTACGGCCTGCAGGACTCCGCGATACAGCCCTTTATGTCTGAAAGTATCCGCCGGCCGACCCCTCCCGACTCGCCAACGGTGACCTCAATCACCCAGTTTCCGGAGTACCACATCTCCCACGTCAGGCCTGGATACTCGAACTTAGCATATCCCTTATTCCCCTTCATCTCACTCTCCCACTTGGTGTAGTTAGCTGTGAAATTGGAGGCGTAGTTCGCGATCTTCTCTGCAGTCGCCCTCGCAACAGTCTCGTTGTCAAACTTCATGAAGGCTACCACGACGAGAACCTTGGGATACCGATACTGAGCTAGAAACTGCAATCCCCTACCGCCTTCCAAGAGGAATCCTTCCGGCGTCGTGAAGAGTTCCATTGAGTTCATTATGTCTGCGCGTCCAGGGCAGTCGAATGTATACTTCAGCCGCTCAAGCGTCATATCGGCCGGCGGCACCGGGTGTCCTTCCTCGGACGTGAAGAGGACGGAAATCCCATAAGCCAGCGCACCGAATGCGATCAGAACGATGAACGCGAGCGCCAAAAGCCTGCGTCCCTTCCTCCGGCGGGCTCTCCGCTTGGCCATGTCTACCACGCGGAGATGGGTGTGTTAGAAAAATACGTTGGGTTGTAGTGATATCACGGGGGATAGAGGTGGCAGGCGACCCAGTGGTTTGGCTTGTATTCCATTAGAGGGGGCTCCTCCTTGTCGCAGGGCTCGAACCTCTTGGGGCACCTCGGGTGGAACCTGCAGCCTGAGGGTGGGTTGACGGGGCTTGGCACATCTCCTGTGAGGACGATCCTCTGCTTCTTCACCGTTGGATCAGGAACGGGCTTTGCGGAGAAGAGTGCCTCCGTGTAGGGGTGAAGTGGGTTGTGGAAGATCTCCTCGGTATCCGCGAGTTCCACGATCTTCCCAAGGTACATGACAGCAACCCTGTCGCTGATAGTCTCAACCTGGGAGAGATCGTGACTTATGAACAGGTAAGTTAGTCCGTACTTCCTCTGGAGTTCCTTCAGTAGCTTCAGGAGCCTAGCTCGAACGGAAACGTCGACAGAGGATGTGGGCTCGTCCAAGACGAGAAACTCGGGCCTAAGCACCAGAGCCCTAGCTATGGCGATCCTCTGCCTCTGGCCGCCGCTGAACTCGTGCGGGTACCTCCTCAGGTGCTCTTTGCCGAGTCCTACGGCCTCTAAGGCCTCCAGAACTCTATCTAAGGCTTCGCTTCCCTTGGTCACCTTCTGAACGATCAGCGGCTCTGCAACGATGTCCTTAACCATCATCCTCGGGTTCAGAGCAGTGAGCGGGTTCTGGAACACTATCTGCATCCTCCTCCTATACTCCTTGAGCTTCTTGCCCTTCATCGCAGCTAGGTCATACTCTGACATGAGCTCCGCTAGCCTGCTTCTGTCTCCCTTGCTCTCGAGTTCCAGAACCTCCCGGATAATGTCCTCTGGGACGTCGAAGAATATGTGTCCGGACGTTGGATCGAGTAGCCTGATCATAGTCCTGCCGAGAGTAGTCTTGCCACACCCAGACTCGCCCACGAGCCCCAGGGTCTCTCCCCTCTTTATCCACAGATCTACGCCGTCGACAGCTCTGACCCAGGCGACCGGCCTCTTCAGAATCCCTCCCAGAACGGGGAAGTGCTTCTTGAGGTCTAGCGTCCGGATCAGGGAGCCGCTCGTCTTCTCGAGCCAGTCAAACGTCTGCTCGCTTATCATACGCCCTCTCCCTCCTCCTGAACTCGCACGTCGTGATAGAGGAAGCAGGCCACCCAGTGGCCGGGCTCGACCTCAACCAGCTTAGGTTTGTACTGCTTGCACTTCTCCATGGCCTTGGAGCACCTAGGGTGGAACCTGCAGCCTGACGGCGGGTTGATCAGGTTGGGAACGGTTCCTGGGATGTCCTTCAGCTTCCTCCCCGGCATCGGTATTGCCTCCAGGAGGCCGCGAGTGTAGGGGTGGAGCGGGCTCTTGAATATGGTGTACACGTCTGCCACCTCGCAGATCGTTCCGGCGTACATCACGGCGACCCTGTCCGCCATCTCGGCGATTACCCCCATGTCGTGCGTTATGTAGACAAGCGTGGAGCCGAATTTCCTCTTCAGCTCCTTCATCAGCTCGAGTATCTGAGCCTCAACTGTGACGTCTAGGTTGGTCGTCGGCTCGTCTGCTATGAGTAGCCGCGGGTTGCAAGACAGTGCGGTGGCGATTACGATCCTCTGCTGCATCCCTCCGCTGAGCTCGTGGGGATACATGTCGTAGACCCTCTCTGGATCTGGTATCCCCATGAGGCGAAGCAGCTTCACGACCTCCTTCCGGGCTTCCCTCTTCACTGGAGACCAGTAAAGCCTTCTTAGCACGGGTATTCTCAACAGCAGCTTGAGGAGGATGTCCTCGGGGTTTTTCAGGGCCCTGCGGACGACGGCTAGCTCCCAAGACGCTATTACCTTTCTGATGCCCGAGCCCTTCTCCACATCCTCGGAGAGCGACCCGGAGGCTCTCTGGAGCATCTCCTCCATTCTGTGGATCAGGATGGCCTCTGCAACCTGATCTCCGACCTTGAAGACAGGGTTTAACGCAGCCTTTGGCTCCTGGAATATCCTGGAGATCTCCGCGCCCCTGAGCTTCCTCAAGTCCTCCTCGTCCATCTCAGTCAGAACGAGAGACTTCCCGTCTCTGTGGTAGATCACTCTACCGCCCATGATCCGTCCCGGAGGTGGTATTAGGTTCATCATGGCGTAGGTCGTGACAGACTTGCCGCTCCCCGTCTCTCCCACGATTCCTAGCGTCTCTCCCTCCATGACGTCGAGGTCAACGCCGTCTATCGCCTTCACCACTCCTTCGTAAGTGTAGAACCTGACCTTGAGGTCCCTCACCTCCATGAGAGTGTTCTGGGGGTGAGGGCCCCTCTCGTTCGAGCTTGCTGAAACTTGAGATGCCATCTCTACCTCCTCCTGAGGGTCGGATCGAGGATGTCTCTGAAGGCGTCACCGAGGAGGTTCCACCCCAGCACGAAGGTGAAGATGAACACGCCAGGGATCGTGTACGTGTGCCAGTAGGCGAAGGGGTTGCCAGCC
>JAVCBV010000106.1:0-5494 GCA_037917695.1 Thermoproteota archaeon
CTGAGGGAGATAGAGGTGCTGCCGATGCCCTAGACATCAGCGTTCAGCGGAGAAAGTGGAGGGCGTAATCGATTAAGGCCAACCATCGGGTGCACGAGCGAGTTGCGAAGTCCCAAGAGTAGGGGGAGAGTAGAGCTCTCCGCAGTGCTCCTGCTGTTAGTGGGCTTCGGGGCCAACGCCATCGGCGCGCTGCTCGGCTCTAGGGTCGTGGCCGACTGTTCCCTTCTGGTCGCGTTCTTTGCCTCTCTTGCGCTGGCCTCTCTCACATTCTGGCGTAACGCCTGGCTTCTCGTGCTTTGCGCCTTTCTTGTTGGGCTCGCTTCTGAGGCCGTTGGGCTAAGGTGCGGAGTGCCCTTCGGCGAGTACGAGTACGCCGAGCTTGGCCCCACGGTGTTAGGGGTTCCCGTCCCCGTAGCCCTAGCCTGGGGGATGTACCTCTACGCCTGCTACATGGCCAGCTCCGGCATTACACACGACTTCTGGAGGAGGTCTCTGCTAGCTTCGATCCTCATGGTCGTCCTCGACATGGCTGTCGATCCGGTGATGGTAGAGCTGAGGGTGTGGACTTGGCACACGCATGGCCCAGGCTGGTTTGGGATCCCTCTCTCCAACTTTGTAGGCTGGTTTGTCGTTTCAATGGCCTCCTCACTCGCCTACAGGCTCCTAACGCGAGATAGGGGCCCCTCAGACGTTCAAGCCCTGAGATACGCCCCTCTGGCATATCTCATGGCATTCCTCCCCCTAATCTTGATAGCCGGGCCGAGGTCGCTCCTGCCTTCCCTTGCAGCGCTAGGCCTTGCAGTCTGCCTTCTGAGCATTCTCTGGGTCTGGAAGAGCTTAGAGCGGAGTGAAGGTCAAGAGTGGTGTTCAGGGCTCAGGTCGGCACTGCATCCTCACGAATCGGCGCCCCATCGCGTCATCATTGCCCTATAATTAGGCCTGGGTCTATAGCCCTGGGTCTATAAAAGTGCCTTTTCTCGGTGTGCTCTAGACGCTAAGATAAATCCTAAGCTGGAGTAGGGGAGCTAGTTAGCCCGGATAGGTTTGCTCTTGGTGCACCCCGCTGGTTTAGAGCGTGATTAAGGGGTTTGCTTGTTTTGCCAAGTAACGGTTGGATTCCACGATTGATTGCTTGAGTTCGGCATTTCGTAACTATGAGTGAACACCGATCTCCAGAAAGTTAAAGAGATTCTAGTGTTTACAAACCACGCGATATGAGCGGGCGAAGATGCGGCTTGTCGAGGGTCGTTACTGAGACCCTTGTGCTACTGGTGGCGGTGACGATAATATTGCTGATAATGGGCCCACTCAACTCGTACGTATCTTCGGCGCTCTCAGGCTCAATCACGGTCACAACGCAATCTGACCTCGAGATCCTGTCGCTATATCTGGACGACTCACCCTGCACCTCCGGAGTCTGCATAGAGCTGGCGGTGAAGAACAATGGACCTGCGAATCTTAAGGAGGCCGATCTGTGGGGGTCTTGGGTCCTCATAATAGACGACTACTACTGCGGCGAGCCAGACTCCGTGGACGTTGGCGGGGACGACACGCTCTCTGTGGGCGAGGTCGCCACGCTTAGGTGGAGCGACAATCAGTGCACGAGGTACGCCGGGAGTTACACGACCTCCATCTACGCCACCAGAAACAAGCCCTACCTCGTGAAGCTCTTTGGCCCACAAGGGACGTTTGCCGTTTACGTCTACCTTCCAGGGTGAGCCTAATGAGGACAGGACTATCGAGAGTCGCCGTAGAGGTTCTCATACTCCTGATAGCCCTCTTAATCGTCATGATTCTGTTTGGGCCGGGGAAGGGCTTGACCAGGGCTGCCGCCAGCAGGCTCGGTCTGATAGGCTCTGCTCACCTTCAGGCCATGGGTGGCGGCGTGGCGGGTGAGTCGACAACCAGCACCTACTTCGTGGTCTTCATCAGGAACCTCGGCCCGAACACCATAGGTGACCCCAACCTAGACAGCTCTGAGATCCCCAATCACTGGCAAGTTTTCGTTAACGAAGCCCCCTGCGTAGTTAGAGCGAGCTACATCCGGCAGCACGATGCGGATCCATCGCTTGAGAACAATGCTGCGATGGAGCCCTATGAGATCTGGGAGTTCGGATTTAGGTGTCCGAAGGACACAGTTCCCCCAGCTCAAGAGTACAAAATTTCGATCTACGGTCCCAACGGCGTGAGAACCTATTACACAATCCGAGAAGGCTGATCCTCAGGCAAGTACAACCATGTCACTTGCTTGTGGCGTATCCCGCTTCCGCTCAGCCGATTGCAGAGCCCCGCGCTGGAGTGTAGTATCAAGTCTTTTGCTTACACAAATGCCATGCGCTTCTCGATCAAATATTCTACTGGAATTTTTTCCACATTCGTCCTCATTTTTGCTCAATATTTTTACAAAATTAAATACAAATAAACCCACTGTGTATTGATGCTCACAGTCGCGTTGGAGCCCATTAACCCGCTGATTAACGCCATCTACCTAGCCGCTATGTGGGCGGCTGTCACGGCAATGGTGGCGCTTAGAATTATGGGCTCCACGCGGCGCAGATTCGTAGCTCCTCCCGGCGATCTTGAGATAGCCAGCGCAACGCTCATCCAAGGAGGGGAGGGGTCTTCTCTAAAGGTCGTCGTGGTCAACAGGGGGCCCGGTGCGATATCTGGTGTTAGCGATGCACAAGCGTGGACGCTAGTGATAGGAGAGGAAGTTATCGGTCCTCCCGAGGGCGTAGAGGCAGAAGACGATGTTCTCCAGCCTGGTGAGTCTGTGACACTCGTCTGGAGCCTTGATAGGATCATGAGCGCTACTGCAGATCACCCAAGAGGATTGATAGCAGTGTTCGGCCCAAGTGAAAGCTTCGCAGTCTGCATCCCTCGAATTCTCCAGGCTTCAGCCCCAAGAATCAAACAAGCTGGCCTGCGCAGCCTCTAGAGCGAGTGTGGGTTCATGGCAGGTTAATATGCCCCCGCCTGGGGCTCTAAGTGGTGCAGCTCCGTGAGGTTTCAGACTCTCCTGAAGGTTTGTTCAACTCTGACGGTCGTGCTGGCCGGAGCGCTGCTCCTCCTCTCTCTTCATGCCTACCTGACTGCCATGATTAGCGTCGCCGAGGGGGTGGAGTCGAGGTTGACATCTCTAGCGAGGAAGGACCCCTGCTAGTCAGGTTCTCCGTGAGGAACGGGGGTCTGATCCCTATCGATGCGTACTCCTCTGCCACACTCTTCTCTCAGGAGGAGGTCATTTCTACCGATTCTGATTCGCTGGGGCTCTCGCCGGGAGAGAGCAGAGAGGTCAGCTTGAGCTTAGAAATTCCAGCTGGCTCCAGACTCAACATGTCCGATGCCCGGCTGGAGCTCGACTTTGGGTTCAGGGCTGTGGGCGGACTGACCGGCTTCGAGGTTCGCGCTGTGATTAGAGGTGGTGGCCCATGAGAAAGGAGTTAGAGGCAGGAATTCTCAGAGCCGCGCTTTACGTGCTGACTCTGGCGGTGGTCCCCTGGGCTGCGGTGTCCAGGATCCCTCCCGAGATCTTGAGCTACGTGGCCCAGGTTGGGGTTGACGTGAGCGGAATCCTGCGCACGATGGCGATATCTGGGGTGGTGCTAGCAATTCTCGCATTAATAGGCTCTCTTGACCCGAGTGGGAGCCTAACCTCGCTGGGCGCCAAACTCAGTTCCACGATCGTCACTCTGTACCTCGGGATCTACCTGCTGAGCCTCGGCGAGCCATCAACCCTGGGGCGAGTGACCTTGACGCAACCAACGGAGGGAATCGAGATGAGCCTCCTGCTGGACTTCAGAGGGATTATACTGCTCCTAGTGGTTGGGGCAATCTTCTCAGCCAGCTATCACATCGCTACGTTTTGGTCTACCCGCCGAGAGGCTGGAGAACCTGCAGAGAGCTAGCTGATAGCTGAGTGGCCCCAAGCCGCCTCCTCAGTCAGCCCTCGGTTAGACCCCGACGGCCCTCAGAGCGTAGAGAACCGCAGCAGCCACGGCTGGGACCGTGATGTTGTCGTCGATGTGAGGCATCTTCTCCACGGCGGTCGCCGCGAGGGCGGAGATCAGCCCTGCGATCCCCTTCAGGGCGAAGCCTATCGGAAGCGAGATGGCGAGCATGGCCACAGTTCCCCACCAGCCCTTGACCCAGTCTTTGTAGATGATGCTCCTCACGACACCGGTGACTCCGTCCCCGTAGGCCATGAATAGGGCTGGTATCACCGCTATCCACTTGTCGACGTACCAGAAGAGGAAGAACAGGACGGCGAAGCTCACGCAGAACCAAGTGTCCCCGAAGTTGTTTCTCACCTGGTACCAGTCGAGGTCCTTCCCCCAGTACCTCGGGATTATGGTCAGAAGCGCCATCCCCACGGCCCCGATTATAGGGACAGTCGGGGTCTCGAAGATGAAGGGGGCCAGAAGGGCAACGAGGCCTCCTGTAGTGAAGTGGATGAACTTCCTGGCTATGTACTTGTTCAGCTTCCTCGATACGATCTTGGAAGCCTTGAACACCATTAGGAGAACCCAGAGGACTAATACGACCCCCCACATGAGTTCCACTGGGCTCGGGGGCCACATCACGAACACAGCCGCCGAGAAGATTAACGCGACAAGAATGGTCAGTATAGTTGGCTTCCACGGATCTCTGAGAGCGTCTCCTGATGGCATCGAGGAGACTTCAGGGGGGCTTTATTATACTAATTATGTCAATGCCGTTGACTCCGGTCTGAGTCAGGCTTGGCCGTAGGCCTGACGGGGGAAGGATGAGAGAGTTGGGTGGGGTCAAAGGCTACTTCAAGCTCAAGCACGACATTCAGAACGATTCAGAACTCCCTCTGGCTAGGGCAGAGTTGGAGGTCGCCCTAGGCTCCGCCGTAGAGGAGGTGATCAACCCAGTCGACCTACTCGTCGAGAGACTGTCCATGGCCCTCGACCCTGAGACGAGGCTGCACGACAGAATATGCTGGCACCCTTACCCTGGCGCCCTCCATGGGTTCTACTGCGAGGGCCTAGAGTTGGATAGAAGTATTCTGGCGAGACTCAGAAGGCTAGCGTACTTCAGGGAAGTCTACCTGCTCTGGGAGGGGGCAGCGCCGGGGAGCTTCCTAATCTCCCTCGGCATGCAGCCTCCGAGAGACCATAAAGAGCGTCAGGCTTCGCTGACTCCTCAGATAACGCTTTACAGGCTCGGGAGAGGGTGGTGCCTGCGGATTGTGCCAGATCAGGTCATGTACGAATTCTCCGACTTCGTCTGCAGGCTCGCTCGAAACGAGAGAGACGTTGAGAGGATGTTTAGGGCTGGCATGGCGCACCTACAGAGCGGCGTCGGAAGGGCCTACTCGGCCGAGTCCTCTAGGCTCTTCAAGACAATCGAGGACTTCATGGACGACCGACGAGCCCCCCAGCTCTACCTGACTCACTGGTTCTTCGGGATCCACGGTAAGTTCTTCCCGCGGATGATAAGGGCGGCGATGAACAGGATGGGCTTAGAG
>JAVCBV010000030.1:0-5483 GCA_037917695.1 Thermoproteota archaeon
TAATAGAACTGCCTGATGTGTTAGTGTGTCGACATGAGCCTGCCCCACAACATCAATTCTGCCATAGCCCCACTTGCGAACCTTCCATAGCCTCACATGGTATCTGTCATAGTCACTTGCTGGATAATCCTTCGTTCGGCTCCCTCGCTGGGGTTCCCAGCCAAAAATCGGGCTCCCAGCTATATTTGGGATAAGGCACCTCATTGTACCAATTTTGAGGATTGTCTGGCGTGGTGCACACCTCGCTGGATATACCAATTAACACTTCAATTGTGGTCTCGGACGTGAGCTTGTCAACTTCTGCTTCACTTAGACCTAGTTTTAGCTGAAAGAAGCTTTAACTCATCCTTAGAAGCCTCTACAGTTATCTCCTCGCTTGCTAGATAAGGAACGCCGAACCTCTCCTCGATCTCTGGGCCACCCAGAACTTTCCTGTAGTGCAGGGCCCTCCCGTCGTACCACAGCTGCCCTGAAATAACCTTCTCGAACCAGGACGGTAACTCTAAGCACCCCGACAGCCCCCACCCCTCCGTTTATTTTTGGGGAAATAGAATACGCTTCTTGAGAGGGCTCCCCGCGCGACATAAAGTCTCTTTTTAGGAGTCTGGTGTCAAAAATCACAGGGGGGCGTGAAGAAGGGTTACTCCGCTGATACTCAAATGAGGTGGATTGGCCTACTGATCCCCCCTTAACCTGCGATGGTTAGTGTAGGAGTAGAGAGCACTAAGAAACCCCAGAGGTCTGGACAGGATGTGAGCTGAGAGACTCCTTATCTTTAGAAGAGGAAGGGGACCTTCGTAGCGAAGCCGGCCTAGTTGCAGCTCTTTACTAAATCGAACTAATTTTTATCTTCTCAGACAACCCTTTGCTTAATAGGTGAAATGTCCTGATTAGCTTCATCTGCCTGAGGTGCAGATGCACCAACCAACAGTACAGAGTCCTGCAGGAGGCTCTGGAGGAAGAGGTTTTCTTAGAGGTGGGGAGCCCGCGAACGAATTGGTCGAGTTTGATCTAAACTTCTCCGGCGGTATGGCGGATGCCTCCTTGAGAATAGCTGTGAGAAGCGATAAGGACTTAGCTAGAGTCGATAGAGTGATAGAAACCATTCGCGGGGCTAGGATTCACGTGTTCGTTTACAGCTGCACGTAAAACTTCCGCAGCGATATCGCATTCCGGATTACCGCCGCTCAGAGACCTACTCACTCGGATCCTCCTGAGGAGCCTCCTCAAATTCCGCCTTCTCCTCGATCTCTCGCTCAAAGCCGTGGAAGAGCAAGTAGAACACTGTGACGTACACGACGTAGATTGCCGAGGTGGCGTAGAGGGGCGCGTCGAGGGAGATCCTGTCCATCACGATGCCTCCGACCTGCTGGGCCGCCGAGTTCGGCAGGTTCCAAGATATCTGGAATATCGCCGTGATGGTGCCCCTCTCCTCCTCCGGGGTCAGCTTCATCATCAGAGCGTGTATGAGGGGATTGGCCATGTTCATCAGGATTGCTCGAGGGATGTAGAGTGCCGAGGCTACGGCAAAGCTCGGCGAGGATGGAATGAGCGCCAGCAGTGGTATGGATGCGGCCTGAGGCACCACGGCGCCCTTGACCGTCCCGATTCTAGACGAGATGCCCGCCGCCAGCAGGAACGCGGGGGCCGTGATGATGTTGACTATGGCGAAGAGCGTACCTATGGGGCCTGACTCGACGCCGAACTTGACGCTGAAGTAGTAGCCAATCAGGGGGATGGACAGGCCTGCCCCGAAGCCAATCAGCATGTTGACGACAGCGAACCTGGCGGCGACGCCCTTGGACTTGAGCTTGGACCTCGGCCTCTCGACGCCAGAGGGCTTGAATCTCTCCCTCACGAGCAGGAGGGGGGCCACGGAGAGCGCCTGAATCGCCGCTATCCCCCACAGGAACATCCTGTACGAGGAGAAGTACTGCAGGCCCCGGCTCCTAACCATGAACTCTGGAACCCACCCCAAGAAGCTGCCCAGCGACGCGAAGGCGCTGTTGACGAACGCGTTCGCGCTGTAACCAACGTCCATGCCGACGTCCTCAACTGTCTCGGCGTAGAGCGCGTTCCAAGCGGGCCCGCCAATGGCCCAGGAGACGCCCCCAACCACGGCAGATGCCACGAGGACCTCCTTAACCGTCGAGATCAGCACCATGGCGACGGACACTACCGCGAGGCTGGAGCTCAGAATGGCTAGAGCCTTCCTTCTGACCCTGTCGGCCAGCACTCCCGCGGGGAGAACCAGGAGTGTCATCATCAGACTGCTGATGAACGAGTAGGCTCCTATCCACGTGCCTCCGTAGCCCGCCGACTTCAGGTAAAGCTGCCAGACCGCTCCGTAGGCGCCCCAGCACACGGCCGACAGAGCCGTGCACACCAGCATCAGCCTAGCGTCCCTGCCAAGCCTGCGGTAGGACCACAGCAGGCCCCATCCCCTACGTGACATGTCTTATTCACCTAGGGCGGTTCTCACAATTATCCGTCCTGACCACCTGTGAGCAAATGCTACTACCGGATGAGCAGCCTACCTTTAAGGCAAGTGCATGATCGAAGTTTGACCTGTTATGAGGCGGCTGGTGGGCTACGTCCAGACGCGACCTAGGTTCGGCGACGTCGAAGGTAACGTCTCCCGCGCAGTCGAGCTGGCCTCTAAGGTCGAGGCGGACTTGCTGGTTCTCCCAGAGCTGTTCAACACGGGGTACCTCTTCGAGTCCCGAGAGGAGGCGCTGAAGCTTGCAGAGCCTGTTGACGGTCCCACGGTGAAGGCGCTCAGCAGATTCGCGGCTGAGACTTCGACGGCGCTCGTAGCAGGCTTTGCAGAGCTCGACGATGGCAAGGTGTACAACTCGGCGGTGGCGATGGACGAGACAGGCGACGTCAGGGGCGTCTACCGGAAGGTCCACCTCTTCAACGAGGAGAAGCTCTGGTTTGACCCTGGAGACCTGGGCTTCAGGATATTCGATCTAGTTGGGATCAGGGTCGGAGTCATGATATGCTTCGACTGGTTCTTCCCAGAGTCTGCCAGGGTTCTGGCGCTGAGGGGAGCGCAGCTAATAGCCCACTCAGCCAACCTAGTGCTCCCCTACGCTCAGACCGCCATGCTGGCAAGGTCGATTGAGAACAGAGTCTTCACGATAACCGCGAACAGAGTTGGGGAGGATGTCAGGCCCAGCGGAAAGAGGATTTGCTTCACTGGCCAGAGTCAGATCACTTCCCCGAATATGGAGGTTCTGGTGAAGGGACCAAAGGATAGGGAACACGTAACCTCCGTCGAGATAGACCCAACCGAGGCAGACAGTAAGAGGGTCACTGAGAGGAACGACCTGTTCCAAGACCGCAGGCCGGAGTTCTACCGGGACCTCATCGGGTAGCCGGGTCCCGGAGAGACCAAGTCGCACAGGTCGATGAACCTAGCCAGCACGTCCCCCAGGTAGTCCGCCGCCTGGCCGACGGGTCCTCCCTCGATGCCGGAGAGCGATTCCAACAGGGCTCTGGCCTCCTGCTGAGCCTCCACAGCTGAGGACACATCCCTCTCCAGCAGGGCCTGGAGGCACCGCCCTACCAAGCTGGCTGCAGATTCGGCGACTCTTGCTAAGGTCTCCGCCGGGTCACCGTCTAGGGATTGACAGTAGCCTGCCAGCGAGACTAGGCTGTCTGCTGCAGACTCCAGCAGCATGCCAGCCACTCTGTAATCTATGAGCTCAGTCGGAGACAGGCTAGCCCTTGACATGAGCGAGAAGTCCTGAGACGCCTTCCTCACCATCCTGACCAGCAGGAAGTAGAGTCTGTCGACCTCGTCGTCCCTGTCCACAACGAGCCTGGCCAGCTCCCCGTCCCGCAGCATGGTGGCCTTGGACAGGTCCCTCAGCATGCCAGCGACGAGCTTTCCCATTCTGGTGATGAGGTCTCTGGGGCTGAGCAGAGAGGGATCTATCACGCACCTGAGGACGAGCCTAGTGGCCTCCTCCTCCATGACCTCCAGACCAGGTAGCGCTGAGGCGGCCTTCTTGATAACCAGCATGTCCGATGCAGAGATCACGGGCTCTGACGTCAACTCGATGACGTCGTATCCATCTAGGTAGGCCGCAAAGAGCTTCCTCACAGTCCCTCTGGAGTCTCCGGTCCTGTGCCTAAGGGTAACCTTGGACTCGTCCCTGCTGAGGGGTGCTACTATCAGCGCTCCACTTGGGGTCTCCTCGACGAGAACGGCGCTTCCCTTCGTGACGCCGTTAGCCTTAGCCCACCTCTTCGGTAGGGTCACTATCAGAGATCCTCCACCGACCTCCTGGACTCGCCTGACCGGCATGATCCCTCTGTACTCCCTCAGCTTCCTATATATCTCTATAGAACTCTATGGCCTATGTAAATAGATTAAAATCCTTAACGATCTGATCGAGCTGGGTGGGCTGAGTGAGCGTCAGGAAGTTCGGCACGTTCGAGGCCTCTCTGGCCGGTCTTGGTGCAGCTATGTACGCCGCAATAGGCTATCTCTCGTGGCTGGGACTCAACTTCTACGGCGTCAGGTTCTGGCCAGCCGTCGTGGTCCCCTCGGCCCTAGCCACGCTCTTCGGTCCACTCGTGGGCGGGCTCTCCGCCGCCATAGGGATCTTCCTGTCCGACATGGCCATCCACGGCATGCCGCTCCTCAGCCTGACGGTGGGCGTGCCAGCCAACTTCATTGGGTTCTACGTGATAGGCGCCCTGACCAACAGGGAGTCCAGCGTAGTCAGGCTTATCTTGGCCAACACGCTGGGGCTGGCGCTCGGGTCCCTCTACATAGGGCTGGGCCTCTGGATCTGGAGTCAGTACTTCTTCCTTCCGTTTCAGAGCGAGCTGACGCCACTCACGGTGAAGGCTGGGCTCGCGATAGCCGCCTGGACCTTCGCCACGGAGGCCCCCTTCCTGTACCTGATCGTGCCCCCCATAGTTAAGACATTGTCCAGATCCCTAGCTGAAGGAGGTGCCTGAGCCTGCTCATTGCCGGGCTAGATGTCGGGGGCACAGCTACGAAGGCAGTCCTCATGACCGAGAGCGAGATAAGGGGATTCGCCGACGTGTCAGCGTCTGACTCCATATCTTCGGCCATGGGGGCCCTCGGCAAGGTGCTCCTCGAGACCGGCACCGAGGTGGAGGAGCTGACGGGGATAGCGCTGACGGGTGGGGGGGCCAACTTCCTGCCCGACAAGCTCCTGGGAGTTAAGACCACTAAGATAGACGAGATAGAGGCCATAGGAGTGGGAGGCTGCTTCCTCTCGGGCAAGAGCAGGGCCGCCGTCGTCAGCATAGGCACTGGCACCGCGGTGGTCGGGGTCTGGAGGGACGGTGACAGCATCAAGATAGAGCACCTGGGAGGCACGGCCATCGGGGGAGGAACTCTCGCGGGCCTGGGTAGGCTCCTTCTTGGCAAGAGTAGCGTTGAGACCATTCTAGAGATGGCTAAGTCCGGCGAGCTGAGGAGGGTGGACCTCACCGTC
>JAVCBV010000051.1:0-5483 GCA_037917695.1 Thermoproteota archaeon
GTCATTATCGATTAATTCTATTACGCATACTCTCTCCAATCAGACTCCTTACTCATCTAAGTAGAGTCCTGCGGCGCCATCTTTCCGACATTTGGACGTTGTCCGTCAAGTTTAGGAGGGGGTGCCTTATGCCTCAGGAGACCGTCTGCGCGATCTCCTCCAGGGCCTCCACGAACCTCTCCACCTCTTCCTCGGTGTTGTAGAGATAGAAACTGGCCCTGACAGAGCCTTCTGCCGCCCCGATCCTGCGGTGGAGCGGGTGAGCGCAGTGGAGACCAGACCTGACGGCTATGCCGTAGGAGTCGAGCAGGGATGCAGTCATGTGGGGATCCAGCCCCTTGAGGTTGAACGTCACTATGCCTCCCCTAACGCTCACGTCTAGAGGACCATAGATCTCAATAGCGTCGCCCAGCCTCTCCTTCATCAGCTTGAGGGTGAGTTCTGTGAGCCTCCTCTCATGCTCCCTGATGTTCTCCATGCCCACAGCCTGGAGGTACCTTACCGCCTCCGCCAGGCCGACCCCCCCGGCTATGTGGGGAGTGCCGGCCTCGAGCCTCCATGGAAGCTCGGCCCACTCAGCCCCCTCCAGAGTCACGTCGCTTATCATTCCTCCTCCAACCCTGGTCGGCTCCATCTCCTCCAGGAGGTCCTTCCTACCGTACAGCACCCCTATGCCCGTTGGGCCGAGCATCTTGTGCCCCGAGAAGGCGAGGAAATCGATCTCCATGCTCCTGACGTCGATGGGCATGTGAGGCACGGCCTGGGCTCCGTCCACGACGAGGACCGCGTCGACCTCGTGGGCTAGCTTTGCCACCTTGGCTATGTCCACGATCGTCCCGGTCACGTTGGACATGCCGGTTATTGCCACCACCCTCGTCCTGGGGTTTATCGCGTTCTCTAGCTGGTCCCACTTGAGCAGGCCGTCTTCAGTCACGTCCACGTACACGAGCTCGGCCCCGGTCCTCGAGGCCGCCAGCCTCCAAGGGAGCATGTTGCTGTGGTGCTCCATCACCGTGGTGACTATCCTGTCGCCCGGCCTCAGGTGCCTACACGCCCAGCCGTCGGCTATCTGGTTAAGAGAGTCCGTGGTCCCGGCTGTGAAAGCGATCTCCTCCATCCCGGAGGCGCCGATGAACTTTGCGACCACCTCGTGGGCTTCCTCATAAAGTTCCGAGGCCTCTTGGCTGAGAGTGTGGAGGCCCCTGTGCACGTTGGCGTTGTGCTCCTCGTAGAAGCGAAGTATCGCCTCGATGACCTGTCGAGGCTTCTGAGTCGTTGCAGCGTTGTCAAAGTATATTATCGGCCTTCCGGCGATCTCTCTCCTTAGGATCGGAAAATCCTCTCTGATTCTGTTGACATCGAGCAGTGTGACCCACCGAGCGGGAGGGCTCGTGGGGATGTAAAAATCAGGTATCCCTCAGGGGAAGACCTGCCTACTCGGAGGCCCCCTCCTTCTTCTTCACCATCGCTATTATCTCCTTCTCGAGCTCCTCGTCAGTCTTTCCTGCCGTGTCGATGCCCAACTCCCTGGCCAGATCCCTTATTGTCCTCTCCCTCCTGGCCTGCTGCACCTCCTGCACGGTAAGTGTAGTCTCGGATTCAAATGCCCCGCTGGTAGCCTTCTTGAACTCGTTGATAGCCTGGCCCAGGCTTCGGGCAAGCTCCGGGAGCTTGCTGGGCCCGAGGAGTATCAGGGCCAGAATCAGGAGAAGTAGTATCTCCGTAGGACCCAAGTTGATGAAGCCAGTTCCCCACCAGAGGGCCTCGCCGGCCACCTGCATCAATCCCTATCCCACCAAGGAGCGCTACCAGTGGGGTCTCATATATACCCTTTGTCGCTTGATATTGCAGAGAGACATCTCCTTGGCCTCTACGATCCTCCTCAGGAGCGACTGGCCGGCCTAAATATCAGACAGGTGGCCTTCTCCTCACTCGATTCCACGAGTCTGAAGCAAAAGCCCCTCTTCTTGGCAAGAAGCTCTAGAGCCTTGGGCGGAGTCCTGTCGGGATCGATGTGGACGAGCAATGCTTCTCCCTCCTCTATTTCGGCCAGCGCCCTGGTGAGCGTGACCATAGGAGACTCTACGCACTTCTTAGATCTCCCTGTGATGTCCAGCTCAGAAACTATCCTGTAATCCGCTTCGCCGTTCACCTCCTACCACCATACAGCCTCTCTATCAATTCCTCCTCTTCGAGGGCCTGCTTCTCGGCGGCAGTCAGCTCTTCGGGCAGCCAATCAGGCCTTCGCCCCTTCTTCTCGTAGTAGGACCTTATGGCCCTCCTCAGGGCCCCAACCGCCAGTATGCTGCAGTGCCTCTTGATGGGAGGGAGCCCTCCCAGCGCCTCGGCCACCTCCTGCCACTCTATGCTCCAAGCCTCTCGGAGGGTCTTGCCCTTGATCATCTCGGTCAGCATGCTCGATGAGGCTATGTTCGCGGCGCAGCCGTAGCTCTCGAACTTGGCGTCTTCTATCACATCCTCGCCGTCTCTCTCAACCACCCTTAGGTACATCCTGATGACGTCTCCGCACGCCGGGCTCCCTGCTTCGGCGTAGGCGTCTGGATTCTCAATCGAACCCAGGTTCTTGGGGTTTCTGAACAGCTCTAGGACCTTAGGGGTGTAGGGCAGGGGTATTCTCGTGCTCACATGGACACCTCATAACATCGTGATATATGGTGATATTTACCCCTTTCCCAGCGGGCTTATCTCCCTGAGGCGCTCGACGGCTGAGGAGATCTGCGAAGCGACGTACTCCACGTCTTCCTCCGAATGATACCTCGTTAGCTTAAAGAGAATGCTCCCGTGAGCCTCCTCGTACCTCCTGCCTATGGCCAGCAGCACGTGGCTGGGCTCCAGAATCCTGCTCGTGCAGGCGCTCCCGCTGGAGACGTACACTCCCCTCATGCTCAGCTCTATGGTCAGCGCCTCGCCCTCGACGTGCAGGAAGCTTATGTTCAGGTTGTCCGACACTCTCTCCTCCCCCCTCGGCCCGTTGAGCAGGGTGTCTGACACGCTGGAGAGGATCGCATCCATGAGCTTGTCCCTAAGAGCCCTTACCCTGGCGTTCTGGCCCTCAAAGTCCTCGAAGGCCAGCTCTATTGCCTTCTTGAATCCCGCAATGGCTGGGACGTTCTCCACTCCGGGCCATAGGGGCTCGGAACTCAGGGCCCCGTGCAGCACGGGCTTGACCCTCACGCCATCCGACACGTAGAGCACGCCGACCCCCTTGGGCCCGAGGATCTTGTGAGAGCTGAGGGTGAGCAGGTCGACTCCCATCGCGTCGACGTCGAGCCTCACCCTTCCGTAGGCGTCGCAGGCGTCGGTGTGGAATATCACGTCTGCGTTCCTGTCCCTCGCGACCTCGGACAGTCCTCTTATCCTTTGTATAGTTCCAATCTCCTGGTTGACCGTCTGAACGCTCACGAGCACGGTCTCCCTGTCCACCAGCTCCGCCAGCACATCCTGGTCGACGAAGCCCTCCTCGTCGACCGGGGCCCTGACGACCTTGAAGCCAGCGTCCTCCAGCGACTCGGCCGGAAATATCACGCTCAGGTGCTCAACCGCCGAGACTACTATCTTCCTCCCCCTGTCCCTGTTGGCCAGAGCGGTTCCGACGATCGCCAGGTTGTTGGCCTCCGTGCCGCTGTGAGTGAAGTGTACATCCTCGGGATCCCCTCCTATCGTCTTAGCCACGAGCTCAGATGTCTCTTGGAGGACCTCGAAGGCCTCCCAGCCTGGCTTGTTCGTTATGGACGGGTGGCCGTAGCCCCTCAAGTTGAAGTACGGCAGCATAGCCTCCACGACCTCTGGCGGAACCCACCCAGAGTTCTCATTGTCCAAGTAGACCTCCCTAGGTGGCTCCCCATGGGCCTCGAGCAGCCTCCTGACGTCAGAAGTCATCAACCATCTCAGGTGAGAACCAGCAAAAAGGATGCCGCCGCCTATTGGCAACTGAGGGTAGAACACTCGCCTCGAGCCGCTTGGAACGAGAAGAGAAACGAGACACTCCCAAGGAGCCTTCAGTGAGCGTGGCGGTCGGTGACGTCGTGGTGCGTTGCCTTCACGACGCCCCTCCTTGCCAAGTAGTTGGCCGCGCAGTGCTCGCAGCAGAACCTCAGCTTCTTACCCTCGACCTCGACTTCCACTCCACCCTCGTAGATCTTCACGCCGCAGTTGGCGCACACCGTCACCTTGGACTCGACTATGGCCTCCACGATGGCGGATATTCTGTCTACCGTGTCCTCGACCAGCTCCCTTCCCTTCTCGGTGAGGACGTACAGCTTCCTGCGTGGATCCGCTAGGTCCCTCTCCACCTTGACGTATCCCTCTTTCTCCAGCCTCTGGAGGAAAGGGTAGATCTCCCCGGCGCTGGGCTTCTTGCCGGTGACCTTCTCGACGTCCTCCATTATGCCGTAGCCGTGCCTTTTCCCCCTATAGAGTGATAGCAGTATCAGAGTCCTGACGAGTCCTCTGGGCTTGAATTCTCTGGGCATCCAAGTCGGGCTCCCACAAGTCAATTTAAGATGCTTTTGAACGGCGATCCCTGGGGCGACCCCCGCTCAGGATGATCAGGATCAGTGCGGCGAGGCCGATCAAAGCCAGCAGGGTGATTGGGCTAAGCCAGCCCCACCACATCCACGGGCCTCCCCAGCTCCCCCAACAGAGCGGACACATCAGCTCCCACCTCCCTCGAGCTCAACCTCCTGGACGAAGTATCCGTGCCAGGTGTGGTACCAGCCCGAGAGGGAACGTGTGGGCTGAGGAGAGAAGGGTTGAGAGGTAAGCACATTAGGATTATTCAAAGCGGATACTGCGCCCCTCACGCGAGCATGTTGTCGAGGAGCATCATCAGAGCGAAGCCCGCAATCACTCCCAGGGTTGCCCACCTCTCGTGGCCCTTCCTGTGGCTCTCTGGGATCATCTCATCGCTGACGACAAATATCATGGCCCCTGCCGCCAGTCCCATAGCGGCTGGGAGTGCGCCCCTGGCTGAGGAGACAGCGAGGGCGCCCAGGATCCCTCCTATCGGCTCCACCAGGCCTGTGAGAGCTCCGTAGAGCACGGCCCTAAGGCCGCCGTATCCCTCCCTGACCAGCGGGGCCGAGACTGCGAGACCCTCTGGGACGTTCTGGATCCCTATAGCTGTAGTCAGGGCCACGGCTCCGCTAAAGTCGCCCGATCCAAAGGCTACGCCGACAGCCAACCCTTCCGGGAAATTGTGAATTACCATAGCGAGGATCAGCAGCCAGACTCTCCTGAGTCTCGAGGGGGGTCCCTCCTCGCCGTAGACCGGGTGTAGGTGCGGGATAGTCCTGTCGCTAGCCTCGATCAGGGCGCCCCCGGCGACGAAGCCCAGAGTGACCTCCCATATCGACCCTAGCTCCAAGGCCGGGGTGAGCAGGCTGAAGGCGCTGGCAGCAAGCATCACACCGGCTGCCAGGCCATAAAGCATGTCCATCAGCTTGTCGGGGATCTCTCCATGT
>JAVCBV010000179.1:0-17218 GCA_037917695.1 Thermoproteota archaeon
CCACAGCTTTGGCGCGATGATAGCTCAGGCCTACGCACGGGGCAGGAAGCTGAAGGGGCTCGTTCTCGTTGGGAGCCTACTGAGGTACAGGCCCGACGCGATGGACTGGATCATCGAGCACCTGCCGTCATTCCTCTGGAGGCCGATACTCTTCAGGCCCAACCCCCTGACGTTGCGGCTCTACAGGGACCTGTTCTTCAGCCCGTCCAGCCGGCCGGAGGTCTTCGAGGAGTTCATGAGAGACAACGCCGACTACATCTCGAGCCTGCCCGCTCACGTGCACAGGTACTCGAAGATGCTGAAGGGCTACGACGCCTCGCCTTGGCTGAGCGAAGTGAAGTGTCCGACGCTGGTGGTCGTGGGAAGGGACGACAAGGTGACGCCTGTGGATCAGAACGAGAGGATAGCCGAGCTTATCCCCAACTCCAGGCTGGTAGTGGTGGACGGGGCTGGCCACCTGATACTGTACGAGAAGCCGAGCGAGCTGAACTCCCTGATAGAGAAATTCGTTGAGGAGTTATAGAGCTGGCCTGCGACGAACTCCCTGGCGGGGAACTCCACAGGTCGGGCAGAATTTGTCGAAGATCAGCACCCTACCCCCGCAGTTCTTGCATTTGATCGCAACAGGCTCGCCGCACTCCGGGCAGAAGAAGGCTCCCTCTATTCTTCCCCTCCCGCAGAACGGGCACAGGCCCCTCGACAGCCTGGATCTCATCACTCTCTCCGGAGTGTAGTACCTCTTCCTCAGGTACCAGAGGCCAGCCCCGCTCCCGGCCGCTCCGGCGAGCGCCGCGGCCACCTCCGGCAGGCAGTCGAGTATGAACATCCCCACGCTGCATATCAAGAGGAGGAGGCCGTACCCCATGAGGACGTTTCCGTAGATCCTCCTGAACCCTCGGAGCCTCGGCGCCACAAGTATCGAGGCCATCGCGACCGGAATCGACACTCCGTAGAACAGCACCCTCTCGTCGGGCAGCCTGGTCCCTATCTCGTCTAGAGCGATGAACAGCGCCTCCCATGTGGCCAAGAACAGGAAGACGACCATCGCAACGGCCAGTATCTTCTCCGCCCTGCTGAGTTCTCTCTCTTCCACGATTTCCTCTTCCACACGCATCAGCTGGCGACAACACGCTCTCAAGAAAAGGTTGTGCACCCTAAAGGTGGAGCGAGCCGCCTCACCAGAACCGCCCTGAGCGGACAATGTTTCGCGATAAGAGAGGGTTTAAGGAAAAGTCAGGCGGCACACCGGCCGCAGGGACAGTGTGCCTGGTGGGTAGGCCGTGAGGAATAGGATCGCGAAGGGCTTCGCCGAGTTCTACACGAAGGTCCCCATAGCTCACCTGCTGGCCTATCTCTCGCTACTCGCGCCGAACCCCAGTTGGAGGGTCAACTGGAGGGATCCAGAGTCGCTGAGAGCGAACTTCAGGATTTGCGACTTCGCCTGCGGGACTGGAGTCCTGCTCTCGGCAGCCTACGCAGGCCTCTGCGCCCTCTGCACGGAGTCTGACGAGAGTGAAGGGGATGGCCCCTGCCCGGCGGATCTCCAGAAGGCCCTGGTGGAGGATTGCATCTGGGGGTTCGACGCCTCGGAGGAGGCTGTGAGCCTGGCCTCGAGGGCTCTGAGGCTCCTAGCCCTCGGAGCCTCGCCCCGCAGAGTGAACATTCACCACCTTCCAGTAGATGGGAGCGGGTCTCTAGGCTCTCTGAGCCTCTGGAGAGGAGGTGGACGATCGTTGGAGGCTCTTCCTCTCTTCGATCTGGTGATCATGAATCCCCCCTACTCGAGGACCACGGCCCCCGGCGCGGCAGGCTCTAGGCCGAGGATATTCGACTACTCAGAGTCTGCCGAGGATTTCGAGAGGCTTTGGAGGGAGTACAAAGCGTTGATCAGGGATCTGGAGGAGCAGCTCAGGAGAGACGAGCGAATAGCCCAGCTCTACCGCGAGCACGTGGGGACAGGAAGGGCGTTCCTGCCAAGGAACGTGGATCCCCTGAGGGCTGGGGCATCGCTCCCCTTCGTCGTCCTCGCGGACAGGTATCTGAAGCCTGGGGGCAGGCTGGCCCTGGTTCTCCCTAGGTCGGCTATGGGGTCTTCGTCTTACTTCCTCCTTCGGGCCCTCCTGGCGGCGAGGTACCTCGTGGAGTTCATCGTGGTCTGCGCCAAAGAGGGGGATTCGAGCTTCAGCGAGCGGACACAGATGTCTGAGATCCTGCTCGTGGCGAGGAAGAACCCAGATGGAGTGCTCAGTTCGCATCAAGAGTTGAGAGTCGTCGTCCTCAGGAGACAGCCGAGAACCAAGGAGGAGGCAACCCAGCTTGCTAAGGAGATCCTCCGGGCCAAACCCATGCTCAAGGCCAGTCGATTAGTGAGAGCTGGATCTGCGGAGGCAGAGGTCAGAGCCACGAGGCAGGCCTCTGTGGAGAGGCTGGTCTGGAACTGGGCGCCTATCGCGGGGCTGCCGCCTAAGATCACAATGTTTATCGAGCGGATGCTTCAGAGGGAGCTGCCTGGCGTGAGCGTGAGGCTGCGGCGCCTCTTAGAGTTCCCTGGAGTGAGGATAACGAACCCCAGGCTATTCAGGGCCGAGAGGTTCTCCTCCCGCTTCGCCTACTCCCGGTCTGGCGAACTGAGGATTCTAAACAGAACCGGACGGAGCGTGATGAGGAGGCTTCTACTAGACCTAGAGAGAACTGGAAGGCTCCTAGCGCTTAGTCCAGACTCCTCCAAGTACTACGCTGAAATGGGAGGAAGGCTACTGGTGCCGGAGGCCATCAGGTTCAGTACCACGCCGCTAGTCTCCACTTGGAGTCCAGAGGTCATAGCTTCTTCCAGAGCCCACATGCTGAGCGCCCAGCCGGATTTGGAGAGGGCGCTGTGTGTCTGGCTGAACAGTACGTTCGCGATAGCCTGGCTCAGGTCCATGTTCACGACGCTCGAGCGGGGGTTTGGACACATTTACGGCTGGCACATCAGGACCCTGCCAGTTCCCGATCTTACTGATGCGGGAGTGGTTGGCGAGCTAAACTCAGTGTTCGAGAGGTATTCAAGCCTGGACTGGGCGCCTCTGCTAGAGCAGTTCAAAGGAGCGCTAAGAGGGAAGTCCAGCGCAAGATTGGGCTTCGACCTCGATGTGTTGAGAGCGTTGTCCTCCTCTCAGGGCGAAGATCTAAACGAGGGGGAGATCAGGCGGCGCCTCTCAGTGCTGTACTCTGGGGTTGTCGCCGTCCTCTGAGGCTTATCCGTCCTCGCTCAGAGAGGAAAGCTCGTCTTCTTCCTTCAACGTTGACAGCCTCTCTACGTCCTCAGCGAGCCATTCAACCAGCCGAAACGCCGCCTGAAGCCTCCCCAGCACCACGGGCTCGCCCAAGATGAGAAAAGATGCGCTCCTGAGGCGCTCGGCTGCGGACCTCAATCTCTCGACCGCGATGGCTAGCCTGTGGGATTCAGCCAGCCTAGCGGTCCAGCCGCAGGACGGACAGGTGACGAAGCCGAACCTGTCGTCCAGCTCTAAGTTGCCCCTGCAGGAGGGGCATTCCTTTACCTCGGTCAGTCTCCAAACCTCTCTTCCGTCCTCTCGCTTGGACGGCTCCCACACGCGCAGGGGAGAGGTCGATATCCTCTCACGCCTGTCCCTCATAGTAACGAGCAGTCGGCCCGTTGCACCTAGCCGGTTGGCAATTTAGGCAGAATCCTGCGAATGTCGATCATAGCAGGTTTAGTCGGCTGAGAGTGTCTGAGCGCCGTCACTCTGAGCCTCTTCTCCCAGATCGAGTTCTCCTAGACTGTAGGTGTCTCCAGAACCAGAAGATGGCTGCCTCCTGCGAGTCCGTCTCAATGGAGCAGGGTCTCATTGACCTGATGTCTCTTATTGCCCTGTCGGGCTTCGCTCCATGCCAGACAAAGTAGGCCGCCAGGATAGTGCCCGTCCTGCCGCAGCCCATCAGGCAGTGGACGACGACCTTCTCCCCCTTTGACGCGTGCTCATCGATCGTTGTGACGACCTGCTCAAGCTGCTCAACCGTTGGGGCTGAGAAGTCCTCCACAGGGAACACGTAGTGGACCATCCCTAACTCTCTAATTGCCTCAGCCACCTCGTCCGGCAGGTCTGGGTCGAGGGAGATCACTACCCTCACTCCAGCCGTGTGGAGCCAGCGGATCTCCTCTCTGCTCCTGGGCATGGCGGAGCCAGCCACGTGCTCGTCCACCCAAGAGAAGTTCCTCGGTCTCCTCATCTCCTTCGCGCCCTGAGAATTGCCCGCGTTAAAAAGCAGGTAGAGTGGTCACGCCTCCTCGAGCAGGACTGCCATGCCCAGCGCGAGGCCTAGAACACGGAAGGCGCTCAGCCTCCCCACCGTCAGGCCCATCAGGATCTGGGCTGCAAGCAGGTGCCAGAAGCTTGACGCTAGGACTATGATCAGAGTGATGGGCGCTCCGAAGAGTTCGGATATCACCATCAGAGGCTTGGCCCACACCCTGTCGATTAGGCTCCCTATGGGGAGCTGTGTGACCGCCAGAGAGGCGCTGAAGGTCGCAGAGAGCAGCCCTAGCTCGAACTTCGTCAGGCCGAAGTGGTCGACCATGATGCCGGAGAGTATTCCAAGGCTGGTCCCCCAGAACAAGGCATCCAGGCCGTTCAGAATGTAGAAAACCCGGGTACCCTCAGGCGGCTTAACGGATCTCACTAAGGTCTCTTTGAGCGACACCTTAGCTGTGGCCACCTTCCAGCTCTCCCTGAACCCTGACCACAGCAGCGCCAGACAGGTCACCTCTAGGATGGTGGCCACGACGAATACGGCGGCGTATCCGAGCCTGTCGGCCACCAGCCCTCCCAGCGGCCTGGTGAGAAGGCCGGGCACGATCGTTGACACCATCAGGATGCTGTAGGCTATTCCCCTCCACCTCTCGTCCGTCGCGTCGGCCACCGCGGCATCCCAGACCGGCCAGCCGATAGCCGAGACTCCTGCGAAGATCACGGCCGGGAGCAGGAGCAGTCGTGCTTTGAGGGTGCTGGCAGCCAGGTAGGAGGTTAGGGAGCGGAGCATCATGAGCCGAGCCAGCAGGAGGAAGGGCTTCCTCCCCCTTACGTCCGAGAGGGCTCGGTGGTATCAAGCCGTTAAACCCGCTCAGACTCATGAGGAGGCCTATCACGGCCATTGAGGCCCCTAGGTCGAGCATCAGCGGCTGGCTCACGACGTCGACCATTGCGAAGTAGGCTCCTCCTATGGCTGAGACAGCTGCCAGCGTCTTCATGTTGCCCCTGAGGGCTTCTCTCACGCGCAGATTCACCTTGGTTCACCCGAGGCGCTCAAATCCAAGCTGAGTGAGGGCAGGGGAGCCTTACCGCTGTTGCTGCCTATGCCTGTTAAAAGAGCCGCTGCCTCGACGCATTTGGAGTAATGTCGTCATTCCACACGCTGTTCAGATGAGGCCCCTCCTCCTCAGCCTCTCCCTCTCTTCTCCTATTGTCGTATCGAGCCCGTGACCGGGCAAGACTGCTGTTTCGTCAGGCAGAGCGGCGAGACGAGACAGGCTCCTCCTGAGAGCCTCGGGGTCCCCGCCAACGAAGTCGGTCCTCCCCACGGCCCCCTTGAAGAGGGTATCCCCCGTGAAGATCACTCCAACCTCCTCAACCCAGTAACAGACGCTTCCCGGAGTGTGCCCTGGTGTGTGAATGGCCCTGATCTTCAGGCTCCCCAGGCTCAGCACCCTCCCATCCTCCACGGCTGGCTCAAGGTGAGGGGGCTCCCCCAAATGAGGCATCCAGTACCTAGGGAGCATCTCGACATCCGCCGGGTGAGCCATGGCCGGCGCGTGTGTCTCCTTCGAGATCGCTCTCGCGCTGCTCACATGGTCGAAGTGCGTGTGCGTTGCTAAGATTAGCCTAAGCTGGAGGCCCAGATCCTTCAGCATCGTGACAATGACCTCGGCCGGGCAGCCTGAGTCGATCAGGATTGCCTCGCCCGATTCCCTCTCAACTACGAGGTAGCACAGGCTGTCGAGCGGCCCGCAGCATATCCTGAAGACGACCATAGGCCCATATTCAAGCACATCATTGGAGAACTCCATCCGCCGCTTCGTCGGAACTGAATCAATTAAACTAGACCGGTCTAGGGCTCAGTCGATCCTAAGGGCCCTCGGGGTTCCCTCAAAGTCGGCTGGCTTCAGCTTCCTCCTAGGTTGCCTAGCGAGGACGAACCCAATCCAAGGCCTTCCCTTCTCTTCAACGATGTCCACGTCCTCGAAGAAGATCCACGCCATGGCGGCGAGGCTGGCAAGGCCCCAGAAGTGGACCTCGTGGATTACAGGTCCCTCGCCGGACTTCAAGTCGATAGCGGCCCTCTTGAAGACCCCCTTCCTGAAGTCGTAGCCGGAGTGGACCGTCACAAATAGCCTGTCCTCGCTGACGCCCTCGGGGAGCCATTCCTTGTACCCGGTGCGGTAGAAGACCGTGTACACTCTGTCCAGCTCCTCCACGAGGAGCAGGCCGTCCTCGGACAGAACATCGGCTAGGTTGGCGAGCAGCCTGACCATGCTCCAGGGGTTGAAGTGAGGCGTGGAGAACCCGTAGATCAGGCACAGATCGGCCCCCAGCCCGAGCTCCGCGAGCCTCGTGGCGTCACTCTGCACCACGCCTACACCGCCAAGCTCTTCGCTTCCGAACCTCTCCGCCACCTTCAGGGCATCCATCCTCAGGTCCAGAACGGTAAGCTCGACGCTCTTTCCAGCCTCCCGCAAGATCTTCGCGAGCGCCACGCCCCCTATCCCAGTCCCGCCACACAAGTCAAGGACTCTAGTGGTATCTCGACTCTGGACGAGTTCGGAGAGCCAGTCGTGCTTCAGCAGCCCCCTGAACTTCTCTTTCGCCTCCTCGTACCTCCTCCTCCCCTCATCCGCGTACGGATCCTCGGGCCACGGGGCAATCCGGAAGAACCTGGATAGATCTTCGCCCATTGCGGTCTAGGGAATTCCTCTCACCATAAAGCATCTACGTCGCTCGGATCTCGTTGTGGCGTCAGCTGTCGCAGTGGATTCTGAGGCCTCGCGCACTCATCGTCTATACCAACGATCCGAAAACTAACTATAGTTTGCGAGGCGGCGAGTTCCGGTCGCCATGGGAAGGTCAACCCTGCTCGTCTTAGTCGGTCTCGCCATCGTTGGGTTGAGCCTGGCCGTCTACCTAGGGTTGATACCCATTCACGTGGGGCCAGAAACTTCTCCTACACCACCGCCGACGCAGTCAACCACGCAGCCCCCGCCCACCACGGAGAAACCTAGGGGAAGCAGGCCCCCAAAGACCTCTCAGCCGACTCAGCCACCCGAGTCGTCGGGAGTCCCAGATTGGGCCTCGATCGTAGCCAGCATCCCGCACATTTACCACAAGCCGGAGGGGTGGAACAAGAAGGTCATCATATTCGTTCACGGGCTTGGGAGGAGCAAGGATGCCTGGCTCGAGGACATGAAGGCGTTCGAGGAACTTGGTTACGGAACCTTCGCTTTCGACCTCCCGTACCACGGAGAGAGGGGAAAGTTCCCGGGAGCGGAGGAGCTCCCCAGCCTCGTGAGACAGGCGTCAGACGAGATAGTCGCGATAGCAGAGTACCTCAGATCAGACGGAGCGACCGAGGTTTACCTCGTCTCTAGAAGCCTTGGCAGCATAGTATCTGGCGTGGCGCTAGGGAAGGGCGCTCGGATAGACAAGGCTGAACTGCTCCTGGCCTCGGCGGATCTGCAGTACGTCTTCACTCACGGCTCCGTGGGGGAGCACCCTTCATGGCTGGATGACGAGGAAGTCCTCAGGGAGATCGACCCTATGTACTTCCTGCCCAACTACACCGGCAGGATCCACTTCCACTGCGGTCTGAGAGACAGCCTCCTCACGCCAGAAGCCTGCGCCATAGCCTACAACTCCGCGATCCTCGCGGCTGAGAGGGAGCTGTTCTGGCACGATGTCGGCCACTCGATGCCCCTGCAAGAGTACTTCGACGAGGCGAAGGAGTTCTTCGAAGACACGCCGGCCGAGATCGTTGTGTCCGACCTCGTCAAAATCGTTCAGATACCCTCGAATGGAGGAGACGGAGTGTGTGAGGCTTCAGAGGACTGGATGTCCAGCCCATTCGACTGCGGCAGGCCTGTGCTGATAGTGGCGTTCCAGCTCCACATTGAGGAGACCCCGGGATGGAGTAAGAAGTACTACGACGAGGACAGGGCCACCTTCGAGAGGTACGCTGAGGTACTAGATAGGCTGGCGGCGGTATTCGAGGCCCACGGCGCCAAGCTCTCAATCCAGACGGAGAAGAACTTCGCGAGGGCTGACGTGAAGTTCGGGAAATTCATCCTAAAAGAACTTGAGAGAAGGGGTCATGGGATCGGCGTCCAAAGCCATCTCGGCCACCATATCAAGGAGCTCGGGCTTAAGACCGATGAGGAAAAGCTCAGATACAATCAGGCCGTCAAGGAAGCGGTCGCTAGAGCGTTGGGCCACGAGCCGACGAACCTGGGAGGAGGCTTTGAGCTCGAGAACGTGAGCCTGCTAGGGGTATGCGATGGATGTCTCGGCTTCGTATCCATGACCGCCCTCGAGAAGCCATACTATCGGGAAACAGGGAATCCACCTGACAGGCTTCATCCTTGGATACTTCCAAGCGTCCAGATGATAAACCTCAAGACCAGCGGATGGTTAGCCCACGACGAGTCGGGAACCATAGTGTATATTCCAGGCTGGTATAAGGCGACGAGCTTCGAGATAGATTGCTGCAGGAGCTCAGACTGCTTCGCGGAAGCTAGGAGATCGCTGCAAGAAGCGCTAAAGGACATGGAGCCTGGGATGATAAACACCTGGTATGCGAGCTCACATCTCTATCAGTGTGGGTCTGGAGCTGAAGCCGAGAAGGTTCTCAAGGCATACGATGAATGGTTAAACGAGCTGGAGCCGCTTATGAAGAAGGATGCGATAGCGTTCTTGACCTTCGACGAGATCGCGGAGATATATCTCAAATGGGAGAAGGCTAGGCAGCTGGCGGCAAGCTAGAAGACCTTACCCCCAATCCTAGCCTTTGCTTTTCAGCCGCACGATCTCCTGCTTCGCCGCCTCATATCCTGACCTGCTCGCGACCCCAGCTAGATAGCCTGCAGCCGTCAAGGCGTTAAAGCTTTCCACCCCCCTCGACATCAGGGCTAGCGCAACAGCTATCAGCGTATTCAATCCGGCCTCGTTCAGCGGCCTATCAATCCAGCTCATCTTCCACCTCGAGGCCCCGATCAGGAAATCCGCCTCGCCGCCCAGGATGTATATGGGCTTCTCAAGCTCTGACGCCTTCTTCGCCAATAGCTCGTATTTCTCATGAAGCCTCCCCTCAAGCCTTACCCCAAGCCTTCTCCACCCATCATCCCACCTAATTATCGGGATGAGCCTCGGATCATCAGAATCTCCGCCGATCCCAAGTATGGCCGAGGCCTCCTCGCACTTGCTCACAAGGTCCAGCTTCTCCCCAACGTAGGCTATCCCGCCAGATGAGCCTCCGACCCTTGACCCCAATAAGCCTATCAGCTCTCTCGCCTCGGCTGGAAGATCTTCCAAGAGAGCTATCTCGGAGGCTTCTCCTCTCATCGAGAAAAATGCTTGCCTGGCATTTCCGGGTCCCATAACGATCTCAGCCTCAGGAGGTATCCCTATCGGCGCGATCACGAGCTCGCCGCAGTAATCCGCGGCTGCGGGCATTCCAGCCTTAGGTCTATGAAATGTGACGGTAACGTTGGAGGTAACGCATAGGTCTCTAACCTCCCCCGTGTCCGGATTCATCCCTGAGGGTATATCTACGGCCACCCGAAGCCCTTTAGCCGAGTTGATCAACCTGATCGCCGACCTCCACGGCTCTCGAATCTCTCCCCTTATCCCCGTCCCGAAGATCGCATCTATCACCGCCTCCGCGTCCTCGAGGTCTGCTCTAACCTCCTCAAGGTCCTCGAGCGTCTTCACCACGAAAAGCTTCACGGATTCCCTCATCGAGCATAACATGTTGTAATTAGCCTTCGCCTCAGCGGATCTTATCTTCTCAGGGTCCCCAATCAAGATTACATGGACTTCGGCTCCTAGGCTCGCGAGATGTCTCGCCGCCGCGAACCCATCTCCTCCATTATTCCCGATCCCGCAGAAGATGATGATCTTCCTGCCCACCACCCCTCCCAGCCACTGGTATACGATCCTCGCGACCCATGCTCCAGCATTCTCCATCAGGAGGATTCTTGGAACTCCGAGCCACTCCGAGTTCTCATCTATGGCCGCCGTCTCGGATGCAGTTATTCCTCCCCAGCCGCTCAACCCTATAACACCGAGGTAAATCCAGCTTACCAACCTTACTGGGGCTGCGCCTCCGGCTCCCCAGCCTCCTCTTCTGGAATCGTGAAGAACGCTATTATCGAGAATATAGTCGCCAAGAGCGATAAGATTACCACTATCGCTATGGGCCAGAGAAATGAGAGGAGTATCTGAAGGGGCATCATCCCTGGCCTAATCGTACCTAAAGATCCCAAAATCCCCGTAGACATTAGGGAGATTACCATCAGCGGAATGGCGATAGCTAGGGCAACTATCATAGCAATCCTCAGCCATCCCCCGACTCTAAACCACTTGTTATCAAAAACTGTCCCAGCCCTGAAGTGCGCTATTATATCCACGATTACGGTCGCGATACCTATGGCCGCTAAGATCACTGCAGCTGCCAGTATCGCCCAAATAAAGGGTCCTAGCCTCATGGGCCCCATCTCGCCGCCAGGCGGCATCGGAAAGCCTGGCATGGTCAACGGTATGAACGTCCATAGGAAGCTGATAGCTATCGCCACCATGGCTATCGACGCGGCGAAGAGAACTATCATGAGTATCCCGAGGGCTGTGAACATCTTCTCACGAGTATCTCTCCCCATCATTATCCAGGCCACGGCTACCAGGATGAAGGAGACGAAGTTGACATAGGGTATGAATGTAAGTATGTAGCCTATTCCTCCCAGCCACTTGTAAGTTCGAGCCATACGCTAGCATGTTATCGACGCGAATATATGTCTTGCCTTTCAGAATGCTACCTCTCAGAATGATGTCTGAGTTCCAGAGATCTCATCATCTCCTTAAAGGCTGCCCCAACGCCTCCCTTCCTCCCAGCCTCAACCACGCGTTCCCAATCAACTCTAAGCAAGAGGACTGTTATGATTATCATCGCTATCATCGCTATCAGGACCGCCTCTAGCCCTCCACTTTCTCCAAGGAAGAGCGTGGCCAGATCGAAGTACAGCCTCCCAGCATAGGCAACGATCCACGAAAGCATTATCTTGCCAAGCATGTTCGCTATCATGAACCTCGCTAGGCTGAGCCCCGTGAGCCCAACTGGAATGTATATGATGTCATCTGGGAGAGGCGTCAAGGCGAAGAGAAAGACCGCGACCACGCCGTATTTCTCTATGGCTTTGCCTAGGAGGCTCATGCTTTTCCTTTTCTCCTCGCTGAGAAATCTTCTCCCGAACCTCCCAAGCAGATAGGACGTTATTTTGCCGAGAGCTCCTCCTATTCCAGCAACCACCCCGAGGATCAGCGGATCCAGTATTCTGGCCATAAGCACTATTGGTATTAGGTAGGGGACTGGAAGAAAGGGGATCAAGCTTCCGAGAACGGATATTATTAATGCTCCTAGGTATCCATAGGCTTGAAGGGCGGCGAAGAGAGCGCTGTAAGGATCTCCCATCCTCAGGGTCAGAAAAAGTTGCTCTAGCTAGAATTTTATAGTTTCTCATGAAAAGGTGCTAAGCCGGCAAGCTTTCTGCAAGCCTGAATCCCGGTTAGTGGATTCCAGCAGCCCTTTGAAGCGCCTTCAAAGCCTCCTCTCCGAGCCCATGCTGCTTCATCCCCCTATACACTGCTGAAACGTATTCTCTTGAGGGGTGGACTCTGCCCTCTTTCGGGTTCGCCGCGACATGGGTTATCGCCTTGACCTCCCCTATCCCTTCAACTTCGATCGTGACGCTCATCCTGGCTGATCGCTGAGGCACCCCCTCGAACCTGTCAAGCTTCTCAAGTTGCTCAGACGTTATCTTATATGCAACCCCGTAGGTCTTCGCTTTTTCATTCTCTCTGAGGTTCGCCACACCCCCTCTCCATGAGGGAGAATACGCGTTAAAGACCAGCTTGAAGCCTTTCAGGGTCGCTCGCCTCGCCTCGATCCACTTCCCTATGCACTTCTTCATGAGGGCCTTGTTTATCGGCCAGCCATAGGCGAAATACCAAAGCTCAGGCATCTGAGAAAAGCTGATCAGGCCTCAAATATAATCCTGTATGCCGCGCTTTTCTCCTTAAATACGTCAAGCTTCTTCGAGAAGATGGTATGCGGACACGGCTATCGGCTCTAGCGTGCTCAGCAGGCTCCTTCTTCACCTCCTTTCTCATAGTTCTAATGGTTCACATGCGCTACCCAATAGTCTATGGAATCGATGGACCATATTACCTGATTCAGCTTAGGCATATCTTGCTCGAAGGCGTGATGAAGTATCCCGACCCTCCCTTAACCTACTACCTTTTGCTTCCCTTTTATCTCCTCTCGGAGAATGGGAACCTCGGCTTGAAGGTTGCCGTAGCGTTCTATGGCGGATTAACCAGCCTGATCCTATATCTAAGCTTCAGGAAGATGGGAGAGCTCAGCGGGCTCACCGCAGCTCTCACCTTCATAATCTCACCATATACCCTAAGGCTTGCGAACGATTTCCTCAAAAACTACGTCAGCCTACTTTTCATCGCCTCCTTCATCTACGTCATAGTCAAGGAGAAGGATGGGAGAAGGGTCATCATTTTCTCCTCGCTCTCAGCGATCGCGGCAGCTCTATCCCACGTATTAACCTACGGCGTCCTCGCCCTCCTCTCAACGTTCATCCTAGCATTCTCTCTCATCAGATCAGAGCGATCTAAAGCGATGATATACGGCGCAGCTGCAGCTTCGATTACATCTTTCCTCTTATTGGCGGCAGCCTTGGCAGCTGCTCCGCAGATCGTGGGCTATGACACGAACAAGCTCTTAAGCTTCCTGGAAAACCCCTTTGGGAAAGGGATGCCGGTTCTCCGGATGCAAGTGAACTTTCTACCCTCGATCCTGATAGGCTTGGCTGGGGTTCTCTATTGTCTTCTCCGAAGGGGTAAGTTCTCCGCGATAGTCATGGCCTCAGGCCCCCTCCTAATCTTGCTCAACCTCCCCCTGATAAGCGGCTCATGGCTCTTCAGGTTCAGCTTGATGAGCTCGATACTGATTCCCCCTATCATGGCGATAATCGTCGGCGAGGTTAGGAGTAGGGTTAAGGCCACGGCATTTCTTCTCCTAGTAGGCTTAATGACCATGATCACAGTCCCAACCATACGCCTCCTCCGACCGAGTATAAGCCTACAAGAATACTCAGAGCTTCAAGCAATCTCAGATCGCTTACCCATCGGATCGAGCATCCTAGTCCCGAATACTAGGCTTAGGTATTGGGTTGAGGCGCTACACGAAGAGAGCTACCAAATCTTGGAGAAGCCTCCAAGTCCTTCAGAGAGGCTGAATAGCCTCTACATTATAGTCGAGAAGCGTCCACCAATCCTAAGACTCCCGCCGAGAGCTGAGGTGATCTATGAGGGAAAATATCTCCTGATAGCTAGGCTAAGATAAAATGGGAGAGATGTTAGGATCGTTTCAGGATCTCTACTCCAGGCATCTTCTTCCCTGAGAGATAGTGTATTAAAGCTCCTCCAGCTAGGCTCACATAAGAAAAGTCCTCAACCTTGAGGCCGACGAGCCTTATCGCGGTAGAGGAGTCTCCACCACCTATAAGGGTGAAAGCCTTCGACTCGGCTAAAGCCTTGTAGACCTCTGCGGTTCCCTTCCTGAACTGCTCATACTCGTATGCTCCTGCAGGGCCCTTGACTATCACAGCATCTTCTTCGCTCGCCGACCTTATGATCTCCGCATAGCTTGACGCCGTCTCGCTTCCTATATCCATGATCGGACCTGGGGCAGGAAGCTTCTCAACCTTCACCTCAACCCTCTCTCCGCCCACATCACATGCCACATCGATCGGCTTATGCAACTTGTTGCCAAGCTTTTCGCTAAGCTCTTTAGCCTTTCCGACGAACTCATCGAATCTCTTCTTCCTGATATATTCTAAGCTTGCTGCGCCTAAATCCTTTCCCTCAGCCATTAGGAAGAGCTGGCCCAGGATTCCAGCGGTGAGAAGGATCTTGATCTCAGGCTTCCCTCTATTGAGTATGGCCTCTATAACGGATATACAGTCCTTCGGCTTATTCCCCCCCATGAACAGGATTATCTTATCCCTCTTTTCCAGAAGCTCGGCCAAAGCCTTAAGCTCCATCTCCATGACCCTACCGGCCACGACCGGAAGCTTGGCGGCGAATCCGACGATCGAGGCATGAGACCTATGCGCCACCGAGAACGCATCCAAGACGAACAGGTCCGCGAGACCTGAAAGCTTCGACACCAAAGCTCCCTTCGCATGTTCTTCTGGACTCGCTTCAACGGTCTCTTCGTCCAAGGTCCTAACGTTCTCAAGAAGCAGTATTTCGCCGCTTTTCAGCTCTTTTATCGCTCTTTCAGCCTCCTCCCCGATTATGTCGGGAACGTATTTCACGGGCTTTCCAACGTGCTTTGACAATAGCTCGGCGTGCTGCTTAAGCGGAAGAAAGTCTGAGCCACCCTTCCTCCCCTGATGAGCTAATACGACGACCTTAGCCCCCTTATCGGATAGCTCCCTCAAGGTCTTCGCATGCGCCTGAATCCTCTCGTTATCCTGAATCTTCCCGGTCTCAGGGTCCACGGGAGAATTCAGATCAACCCTAACTATCACCGTCTTGTCGGCCACATCAACATCATCCAAGGTCTTGAAACTCGTGCTCAACCGACACTACACCTCCAAGAAGAACCTTGAGTAGAAAAATAAAACCATTAACTCCGAGCTAAGTTCGCTCTCTTTAGAGGAGCCCATGTCTTAAGGATCTAAACCTCGAAGTAGGATCCATGCGGTTATCACGTGGAGAGAAATCCGCCATCAACGGGGATTATTGCGCCGTTCATGTAGCTCGAGAGCTCGCTCGCCAAGAACAGTATGACCCTCGCAACCTCATCCGGCTCTCCAAATCTTCCTAGTGGGAGCCTCGATCTGAACATGGTCCCTATCTTTATCCTTTCAACGTCGAATCCAAGCACAGCTTTCTTCATGAGCCTTCTCACCCCAGGGGTCTCTATGCCTCCTGGAACGACGGCATTAACCCTAAACCCTCCCCCCATACTCTCGGGCCAGCACCCTAGTTAGCGCTATCACCCCTATCTTACTCACGTCATAGTGAACGAGCTCCGTCGCGAAAGGCAGGATAGCCTCTATCGAAGACACATTAACTATGACTCCTCCCTCATCCAGCCTCCTCCTTATCATGTGATAGCACATCCAAATTGTTGAATATAGGTTGACTTTCATCGCTCTATCCAACGCCGCCTCATCGAGCTCCAAGAAATCCCTGAAAAAGTATATCCCAGCATTATTGACGAGAATATCCGGCTCCCGGCCTCCCAGCCCCTCCCAAAGCTCATCTATGTTCTCCCTGCTTGACAAGTCTACTTCATGGAGATTTACCTCAACGCCGAACTCGGAAGCCTTTCTCCCAACGAGTTTCAACCCCTCTATATTGATGTCGACGAGCTCCAGACTTGCCCCAGCTTCGGCAAGCCTATAAGCAGTTGCCTCTCCGATTCCAGATGCGGCTCCGGTGACGAGTGCCCGCTTACCCTCAAGGGACAGGAGCTTCGTTAGAGGTGGAGCTTTAGACATGGTTTGATCCCGCGAATTAGATCGGCTTCAAAGCTTATTTCTCTTATCCTGGCTTACCGCTGACGTAAGGTTTTTCTGCGCTGAGCTCAAGCTTATAGCGATGGAATTTAAAAGACTGGGTAAGACGAGCGTCCACATCCCGGCATTAGGCTTGGGAACCTGGGAGATAGGTGGAAGGTTTCGCCCAGACTACTCTCAGGACGAAACGGTGATTGAGATAATCAGGTACGCTATTGAGAGGGGGATGAGCTTGATAGATACTGCTGAAGTTTATGGTGCTGGCCACTGCGAGGAGCTGGTCGGAAAAGCCGTCAAGGGATTTCCAAGAGAAAATGTCTTCATAGCCACGAAGGTTTGGCCCGATAACCTAAGATATGAAGCCGTCTTGAAGGCTCTGGACCGAAGCCTAGAGAGGCTTGGAACGAGCTATGTCGACCTATATCAAATCCACTGGCCTAACCCCTTCATCCCGATCAAGGAAACCATGAAGGCTATGGAGAAGCTCGTGGACGAGGGAAAGATCAGGTTCATAGGTGTCAGCAACTTCTCCGTCAAGGAGCTCGAGGAAGCGATGACCCACCTCTCAAGATACGATATAGTCTCAAACCAGGTGCTCTATAACCCGATGAACCGCCTAATCGAAGAAGATCTCTTACCGTTCTGCAAGAAAAACAAGATAACGATAATAGCCTATAGACCTCTCGGGAAGGGCGTGCTGCTGAAGGACCCCTATAGGAGCAGGCTCGAAGAGCTCGGAAAGAAGTATGACAAGACCCCAGCTCAGCTAATCATAAACTGGGTGAAAAGACATGAAAACGTGGTCGCGATTCCGAAGACCTCAAGGAAGGATCATCTAGACGAGCTCCTAGGATCTGTCGGATGGGAGATGACACCAGAAGACTATGAAAGGCTCCCAGTCCTACTATCCACCAGCCATAAGTAGGTCTAAGTCTTTGAATGATATGTTGAAAGATCCATGGAGCCTTTTTGCACGTTAGTCGTGCTTCTAATATCACTCAAAGAAGCTAAATTAAAATTCATAATGTGAGCGCACAACAAAAATAGGTTCTAAGAGCACATCAATCGCGAGAAAATATTGCGCAAGAGAAAATAAAGTAATTGAGGAAAGATTGCTTAGATCTGCTTATTTATCATCAGGATCACGTCTACGAGCCTGTTGCTGTAGCCCCACTCGTTGTCATTAGGACGTGTGTTGTATTTTTGGAATCAATGGAGGGAGAAATAAACCTGATGAATCTATAGTTTCTGAAGATTGGCTTTCTATTACTAATTCAAGGAATTTTTCAGAACAGCTCCTAAAACATCTTATAAATCCCTGAAATTTCGGCGGGACAAAATCCTATGGGGGCGATT